>CAWUXN010000267.1:0-3385 GCA_963926415.1 uncultured Loktanella sp. | reverse complement strand
GCGCGGCTGGTGTCGTAATGCTTGACCGTGGCACCGGCGTGGCGGCCCGCGTCAACCACGATGTCGCATTTGGTCACGACCTCGATCTTGTCTTTCAGGGCGGGGGCCTGTTTCAGCGCTGCGCCCATGATTTCTTCGGCTATATAGCCGCCGTAGATGTCAGCCTGATCCATCGTGGTGATGCCCTGATTAAGGCACGCCTCGATCTTGGCCTGCACTTGCTTGGGGCTGGTGTCTTCGTCATCGCCTAGCCGCCACATACCGTAAACGATACGGCTGAAATCGACGGTGTCGGTCATCTTGGTGCGGTTCATGTGCGGGGTCCTGCGCCAAGCGGCGTCTGCGGTGTGGTCAATGGCACCCGGCCATAAGCTTCGGGCAGTGAACATGTTTTTAGGTGTGGCATGACGCTAGAGCCGAAATGCTGGGCTTCTTCGATATGCGGATAGCCCGAGAAGATGAAGGCGCGGATGCCCATTTTTTGGTAGTCTTCGATTTTGGACAGGATCTGGTCGGTGGACCCGACCAGTGCCGCGCCGCAGCCCGACCGTGCCCGCCCAACCCCGGTCCACAGGCCCGGTTCGGTATAGCCGAATTGGTCCGCCAATTCGCGGGCACGGGCCTGATGGGCGACGCCAAGGCTGATGCTGTCATGGGCGCGATCGCGGATCATTTTACCATATTCATCGTCGAGCTTGCTTGCGATATACTCGGCATATTCTTTCGCCTCGGCCTCTGTGTCGCGCACGATCATGTGGACGCGCAGACCGTAATCCAGCGTGCGCCCGTGGGCGGCGGCGCGGGCGTTTACGTCTTGCATCCGCTGGGCCAGAACGTCCTTGGTTTCGGGCCACATCAAATAAACGTCGCATTGCGAGCCGCACAGTTCCAGCGCGTCGGGACTGTAGCCGCCGAAGTAAAGCAGCGGACCACCGGTCTGATATGGCGTCGCGGGCTCAGTAGAAACGTTTTTGAAATCATAGACTTCACCGGTGAAGTTAATCTTGTCCCGCGTCCACGCTTGACGCAGAATCTCGACCACTTCGTGGCTGCGACGATAACGGAAGGCGCTGTCAGCCTTTTCGCCGGGGAAATCGCTGCTGATGACGTTCAGCGTTAGACGGCCCTTGAGCATGTGATCCAGCGTGGCGACCGTGCGGGCCAGCATGATGGGCTGCATCTCTCCGCAGCGGATAGCGGCCAGGAAATTGATTCTGTCGGTCAGCGGAGCCATGGCGGCAACATAGGACAGCGTGTCCTGGCCGACCTGATATGAGGACGGGGCCAGCAGGTTGCGGAAACCTTGACGCTCTGCCTCTAGCCCGATGTCGCGGCAATGCTCCCAGCTGGACCGCAGGACGCCGTCCGGCACGCCCAGAAACTGGTAATCATCAGAGCAAAGGGCCGAGAACCAGGACACCTCGGCTGCATCAAGATCGTGGCTGGTGATGGGGACAACAGGATCGGTCATGGCTGGGTCCTCGGTCTTGGTGACAGGGCTTGCATAGCATGGGATTTGAAGTGTAACAATAGTGTATCAATCTGGAGTGACACCGTGCCACCCAAGCCTCCCTTGCCCAAATACGTTCAGGTCAGCGAACGCTTGATACGGGAAATCGCAGCGGGCCACTTGGCCGATGGCTCTCGTCTGCCCAATGAACGGGCGATGGCGCACGATCTGGACCTCTCCGTCGGAACGCTGCGAAAGGCCTTGGCATTGCTCACAGATCAAGGATTGTTGGTCCGAGTTCAGGGATCGGGAAATTACATTTGCCACCGGCCGGACGTGCAGTCGGTTTACGGCTTTTTCCGGCTGGAGCGCCCGAATGGCGGCGGCTTGCCCACGGCCTCGGTGCTGGACGTGACGCTCTGCCCCAAGCCGCAGGACGCGCCGGCCTTTGGGGCTTCTGCGCAGGGCTGGCGCATCCGCCGCCTGCGCCGCATCGACAATGTCCCCATCGCGGTTGAGGAAATCTGGCTGGACCAGGGGCGCGCCTCTCGGCTGTCAGCGGATGATCTGTCAGACTCGCTGTATCGCCATTACCGCGACCGGTTGGGACTGGTAATTACAGCGGTAGAGGATCGCATCGGTATGCGCGCTGTGCCGGATTGGGCACCGCAAGATTTTGCGGTTCCGCCCGGCAACATGGCCGCCCACATCTCGCGGATCAGCCGCGCGGAGGACCGGGAACGGGCAGAGTTTTCACGCACATGGTTTGATCATGAAAAGGCGCGCTACGTGTCGCGCATGGGACGAGGGTAGAATGTCGAAAATAGTGAACTACGGGCTGATTGGCTGCGGGATGATGGCGCAAGAGCACGTCCGCAACATCGCCTTGCTGCCGGATGCCGCCGTCACGGTTGTTTACGATCCGGTGGACGATCTGGCACACGCCGCCGCGCGGCTGGCTGGCGGGGCGCGGGTCGCAGCCAGCCTTGATGATCTACTGGCCGAGACTGATATGGACGCGCTGGTCATCGTCAGCCCGAATGACTGCCACCTGCCGCAATTGCGCCAGATCGTGGCGCAGCGCCCTCTGCCGATACTATGCGAAAAACCTCTGTTCGTTGATCCATCCGAGGCAGAGGCCGTGGAAGATCTGTTCCGCGATTATCCGCACCCGGTCTGGGTTGCGATGGAATACCGCTACATGCCCCCCGTCGCCGCTTTTGTGGCGCAGGCCGAGGCCGCGACCGGTGGCATCAAGATGCTGACCATTCGCGAGCATCGCTTTCCGTTCCTGCCCAAGATCGGCGACTGGAACCGCTTTAACGCCCGCACCGGAGGCACGCTGGTGGAAAAGTGCTGCCACTTCTTCGACCTGATGCGGCTGATCGTGCAGTCAGAGCCAGTGCGCATCATGGCCAGCGGCGGGCAGGCGGCGAACCATCTGGAAGAGGCCTATGACGGGCGCACTCCTGACATTTGGGACAACGCCTTTGTCATTGTGGATTTTGCCAACGGTGCCCGCGCAATGCTGGAGCTGTGCATGTTCGCCGAAGGCGCACGTTTCCAAGAGGAAATCTGCGCCCTCGGCCCGAAGGGCAAGATCGAGGTGCAGGTGCCTGGTCCCGGCCGCTTCTGGCCGCCCGCCTTGGGCGCGGCCCCGATCCCGACCCTGACCGTCAGCCCCCGCGATCCCAAGGGGCCCTATACGGTTGAAATCCCCGTCGATCCGCAGCTGCTGGCGGCCGGCGATCATAACGGCGCGACCTTTTACCAGCACCAGCGCTTTGCCGCGGCTGTGCGCGCCGAAGCCGGGGTCGAGGTGACTGTCGCCGACGGCGCAATGGCCGTGCGCATGGGTATGGCGGCGCAGCAATCCGCACGTGACGGTCAGGCCGTGACGCTGATCTAAAACTTTTCGTACGAAAAATCTTCCCC
>CAWUXN010000266.1:0-4307 GCA_963926415.1 uncultured Loktanella sp. | reverse complement strand
AAGCACGACAGTTCGCTGCAGATGAATACGATCAGGGGGGCGACTTCCTCGACCTTGCCGCGCCGCTTCAGCGCCAGATAAGGGCGCTCTTCTTCCAGAAAGCTTTCGACAGCTTCGTCAAATGTGCAGTCTTTTTCCTCTTTGCGCTTTTCCATCATGCCCTCGGTCATTGGCGTCTCTATGAATGCAGGTGTGATGCAGTTCACAAGCAAACCCTTGTCCGACTGGGCCATCGCGATGCTTTTCGCGTGGCTCAGTAAGGCGGATTTGGCAGAGTTATAGACGGTCTTCTCAGGATAGGGCCGGGCCACGTTTTCGGACGTGACAAACACGACGCGGCCTCAGCCGCGGTCGATCATGGCCGGGCACAGGGGGCGGGCCATGCGCACGCCGGACAGAAAGTCGATGTTCAGTGCGTTTTCCCAGGCTTCTTGGCTCATCTGGAGGGGGTCGCCCTTGTCACCGGTCACGCCTGCAGCGTGGACCCAGATATCGAAATCAGTGCCAGTCTTGGCTATAAAGTCGTCGAGGCCGGCCTTGCTGGGCAGATCGCCGGCGATGCATTCGATACCAAGTTCCTTGCGAACAGGCTCTAAATCCTCATCCTTCAGGTCGGTGGCGGTCACGCCTGCTTCGGTAAAGCGCTTGATCGTCTCGATCCCCATGCCGCCGGACCCGCCAGTGATCAGAGCGCGTTTTCCTTTGATGCCAAGATCCATGGCCTGCTCCTGTTCAAATGTGTCGCTGAACAACGGGAGCGATGCCGTCTGGTTCCGACTGCGGCACAACTGTGCGTCAGGGAATATTGCCAGTGCTGCGCTGTTTGCGCAGCCTTTGCGGAAGACCTGCGCAAATGGGCGTGCGATGTCACTGATCAGCTGGATCTGCTGTGTTGGCCCGACGGTCCGGGAGGCGAAGGCGCGTGGGTGCCGATGTCGTGAAATAGCGACGCAATTTAGCGTGGGTTTACCTTGTTTGGCCCTTCTATCGCAAGATCATCGGTTTGCGCCGCGATCTGGAATGGGCCGAGGCAGACGTGGTTGATTGCCTTGCCGATGGCGACATTCTCGACGTGACGATCCCGACATCCAGCGGTTATCGTTATCGCGGGTTGTTCAGCAATGGTGCCGGCCAGCCGGGCAACGCCCCTGATATAGAGCCGCTGATCGCCGCCGACCTCGCGGAAGCGCAAGGCTGGATTGGAGTTGTCATGCGGGGCCGCCTTGAGCCAGCACAAGAACGCTTTGCCAGTCGACTTGTATCGTACCGGACAGAGTGGCGGACGCGGCAGGATCAATCGCCGATGTATCCAACTGCTGCGCCCAGTCACCACCCGGCAGCGAAAACTCTGCCGCGTCGCCTGCGTTCAGGATCAGCAGCACATCCGCCCCGCCAGAGATAACGACCCGCTTGGCAAAGATGCGCAAACCGCCGTCATGCCAGTCGACCTCGCTCATTTCGCGCCCTTCGGGATGCAGCCAGCGGATCGCCTTGCCGTCTGACATCTCTGCATTGCCAAAGCTGGTGTCGATGAAGCCGTCCAGTTTCTGTCGCAAAGCGAGTGCCGCTGTCGCCGCAGCGATCAGGCCTTGATCCGCTTTGTCCCAGTTCAGCCAAGTCAGGTCATTATCCTGGCAATAGGCGTTGTTATTGCCCTGCTGCGTCTGGCCGAATTCGTCGCCTGCCAAGATCATGGGCACCCCTTGGCTAAGGGCGATTGTTGCCAGCATCGCTTTGACCCGCCGCTTGCGCGCCTCAAAGATTGTGGCGTCATCGGTCGGGCCTTCGACGCCCATGTTGTCACTGATATTGTTGTCGTGTCCGTCGCGGCCATCCTCGCCGTTCGCGTCATTATGCTTGTCGTTATAGGCTGTCGTGTCCCACAGGGTGAAGCCGTCATGTGCGGCGACAAAGTTGACCGATGACGTTGCGGGCCGGTTGTCGTGGTTGAACTGCACTGGTGATCCGGACAGACGCTCGCTCATTGGGGCAATCATACTGTCGTCGCGGCGCCAGAAGGCGCGAATATCGTCGCGCGATTTGTCGTTCCATTCGCGGAATGGCCAGACGAAACCGCCCACTTGATAGCCGCCATGGCCAATATCCCAGGGCTCTGCGATCAGCTTGACCGCTGATAGCACCGGGTCTTGCCGGATTGTCGCAAAGAAGTTGCCGCTTCGGTCAAATCCGTCCGCATCCCGCCCGAGGGTAGAGGCAAGGTCGAAACGGAAGCCATCGACATGCATCACCTCGACCCAATAGCGAAGCGAATCCATGACCATGCGCAGCACCATCGGATGCTGCACGTTCAGCGTGTTGCCAGTACCGGTTGTGTCATAAACGTGGCGCATGTTGTCGCCGGTCATGTAATAGGTGGCGTTGTCGATCCCGCGGAACGACAGGGTCGGACCCATCTCGTTGCCTTCGCAGGTGTGGTTATAGACAACGTCCAGAATCACCTCGATGCCAGCGGCGTGGAACTTGTCGATCGCCTCTTTCACCTCTCGGATATCCCAGCTTTTCAGATAGCCTTGATGCGGGGCAAAGAAGGACAGCGTGTTGTAGCCCCAGTAATTCGACAGGCCTTTTTCGATTAGAAAGTTGTCGTTTGCAAAGGCATGGATCGGCAGAAGCTCGATTGCGGTGACGCCCAGTTTGGTAAGGTGCTCGATCACCGGATCGGACGATAGCGCGGCAAAGGTGCCGCGATCCGCCTGCACGACGCCGGGGTGTTTCATCGTCAGGCCTTTGACGTGGGCCTCGTAGATGACGGTCTTATCCCAACGGGTGCGTAGGGCATCGTTGCGGTCCCACTGGAAGTCTTCACCGGTTACGACGCCCTTTGGCATGAACTGCGCGCTGTCGCGGTCATCAAAGGTCAGATCATCCTCGCCCACCTGATAGCCGAACAGGGAGTCGTCCCAGACCAGCTTTCCCATCAGGGCGCGGGCATAGGGGTCCAGCAGCAGCTTGTTGGGGTTAAAGCGGTTACCGTTTTCAGGATCGTAAGGGCCATGGACGCGGTAGCCATAGCGTTGGCCAATTTTCAGGCCGGGCACAAAGCCATGCCAAACGCCGCCTTCCATGTCGGGCAGGGCGACGCGGGCTGTCTCAATCTGCCCGGATTCATCGAACAGGCACAATTCGACCTTTTCGGCGGCGTTCGAGAAGAGGGCAAAGTTGACGCCATCTTCGCGGACTTCGGTGCCCATCTTGTCGGGGCGGGCAAGCGAGGTATCGAAAGTCACGTCAGCCGACTGTCTGATCGTCATTCTTTGTCATCCTTTATGCGCCACCGGTCCGCTGAAGTGGTGGCCGGAGCCTTGGGCCGTTGATCGCCCTTGTCTGGTTCAAGCGTCAACGCTGGCCCGCCCAGCCTGTTCCGCTGCAGTGCAGAAATAGGCAGTCCGGAAAGGTATCAGGCGGTTTTGCTGCTTAATACAGCAGTGATACCGTCCAACGTGACTTGAACCGGTTCCGGCAGTGCCGGATCGCAGCGTAGCGTCAGGCGTTGATCGTCCTTGCTGCGCTGCAACGTGATCACGCCGTCCGCATCGCGCGATATCCGGCAGGTTGCTGCGGCAAAGAATGCGGGATCGGCCTGCCGTAATTTCAATAGCTGCCGCGACAGTCGCGCCTTGTCCCCCGCAAAGCCAGACGCGTCGGACAAAGTCATCAGCTGGTCCAGATCGACAGCGCGGCGATTGTCGGGGTCGGTCAAGGCGAAATGCGCGCCAAGGCAACTGCGATAGATATCGGGCATCCCGGTCATGGTGATCTTGATTGCAGACTGGATTAGCGACAGCCGTTCACCCAAGCCGATCAGCCGGTCCAGCGCCGCAGGCTGCGTAGCCTGCCACCGCGCCGTTAAGTGCGGGATCAGGTTCAGCACGCGGGCTTCGGCATCGGTGTCAGGATAGGTCCAGTTGGTCATGCGCTTGGCCTCTCGCATGGCTTTGGTCATGTGATCGTGCAGGCGTTCGTTGAGGTCGTCCGACGCGCCCCAAATGGCTAGAGCGCTTTGCACCAGATACCAGCGCGTATTGGGCCGCACCAGTTCGGCCCCGGGCAAGGCTGCGATCTGCGCGATCAGGTCAAGAAGATCGCCCGGCAGGTGGCTGCACGCGACAAGGCGCATGCGCGAATCCTCTGACCGCTTTGTGTCGTGGGACGATGTCAGGGTCATCGCCGTGGGCAAGCGGTGCGCCAGCCAATCGTTCAGCGTATCGTCAGTAATGGTGACTGCATCGGGATCGGCCCCAACTTCGTTTGCGGCGATATAGGCGTTCCAGCGAAAACCGGCGGTA
>CAWUXN010000265.1:0-3371 GCA_963926415.1 uncultured Loktanella sp. | reverse complement strand
GCGCCGCAGCGAGCCGGACACCAAGGTCGATATGCCCGTCTGCCCGGCGCGCAGCCGGGTCGAGGGGGTGGCGTTCATCGAATTTGCGTCACGCGGCGGGGATGCCGTAGCGCTGGCTCGTCTGCTGCAAACGCTGGGCCTTGCCCGCGTGGGCCAGCACAAGACCAAGCAGCTGACCCTGTGGCAGCAGGGCGAGATTCGCATCCTGATCAACGCCGAACCCGGCGATCTGGCGGCCAGCATCTATAATGCACACGGCACCAGTATCTATGTCGTAGGGCTGTCCGTCGCGTCAGCCAGTGACACAACCACACGCGCGGCGCTGCTGGATGCAGAGCCTTTTGCCCAGAACCTGAGCCCCGCACAGGCGGATATTCCGGCGATACGGGGGCTGGGGGCAGCATGCTGCATTTTCTGGATCATTCGCAGGCCCTGTCCTACGTCTGGACTGCGGAATTTGACAGCGTGACTCCTGCGGGGGCGGGTGCTGGCCTGACGCGGATCGACCACATCGCGCATACGATGACCTATGACGAAATGCTCAGCTGGCGTTATTTTAAACCTCGCTCTTTGACATGAGCAAGGCCCCGGTCATTGATGTGACAGACCCCGATGGCTTGGTCCGCTCGCAGGCGCTGCAGACGGATGACCGGGCGTTTCGCATCACGCTGAACAGCGCGGAAAGTCACTGGACCTTTGCCGGGGCGTTTCTAGCAGAAAGCTTCGGCGCGCTGGTACAGCACGTCGCCTTTGCCACGGATGACATATTGGCGACGGCGTGAGTGGTGCAGGCTGCGGGGTTTGCATCGCTGCCAATGAACGCGAACTACTATGCCGATCTCGAATCGCGGTTTGATATTCCGGACGATCTGCTGGCGCAGCTGAAGCAATACAACATCCTGTATGACGCAGACGCGCAGGGCGCGTTCTTTCAGCTGTATTCACGGCCCTTTGCGGGTGGCATGTTCTTTGAGATTTTGCAGTGTCGGGATGGGTTCGACGGCTTTGGCGCGGCGAATGCGCCGTTCCAGATTGCCGCGCAAAAGCGTCTGTTGCGCGGCAAGGATATACCGCGCAGCTGATCGCGGATTAGTCCTGCGACGTCAGCTTGCGCCACGCATTCAAGCCGCCGCCGATAAAGCGGGCGTTTCTGTAGCCCATCTCGCGCAGGCTTGCCGCTGACAGCGCGCCGCGGTTGTTGGCGTTGCAGTAACACAAGATGACACGGTCCAAATCAGGGAGCGCCTCTTCGACATTCATTTCGAGCTTGCCTCGGCTGATGTTGAGCGATCCGGGGATATGACCCTTAGCGTGTTCGTCCGGGTCGCGAATGTCGAGGGCGACAGCGCCGCGTACGATCAGCGCGGCGACGTCGGCCGGGGCGATCTCATCGACCTTCGCGCGGGCGGCATCTGCAAGGGATTGGAATTTCTCGGTATAGGCCATGGCTGCATCCTGACTGATATATTCATAATTATGTATATGTCAGGCTGCTGCTGTAGGCTATTGTTTTTGTCAGCAAGTGGTATTGCCACGGTGTCGCAGTGGCACGGTCCCCCTGCGACACCAAGTTTTATGCGGCCAGATCGTCCGGGCTGATCGCCAGCAGATCGCCCGCGCCTTCGCGCACATGGGCCAGCAGGCCAGACACTTCTGGCAGCAGGCGGCGGATATAGAAGGTCGCCAGCCGGGTGCGGGCGGCGTCGCCGTGTGTGGCGGCGGCCAGATGGGCATGACCGCCCAGAACGCGGGCAAAGGCCGCCAGGTAGGGGACTGCCCCGGAAAAGCGTTCCTGCAGATCGGATTGTGCGACCAGCCAGTCGGTAGTTTTGCGCAGATCCTCTGCGGCTTGCCAGACGGCCTCTGCCAGATCGGAATGGCTGGCGCGGGCGGCTTCTGCGCCTGCCTGAATTTCTTCAATCAGCAGGCGGGCAGCTTCGCCGCCGTCCATCAGTTTGCGCGCGACAAGGTCCATGGCCTGAATGCCGTTCGTGCCCTCATAGATTGCGGTGACGCGCACGTCGCGCAGATACTGGGCGGCACCGGTTTCTTCGACAAAGCCCATACCGCCGTGGACCTGCACGCCGGTGGACGCGACCTTGATGCCTGTGTCCGTGCCGAAGGCTTTGGCAATCGGCGTCAAAAAGGCCGCCCGCGCGCGCCATGTGTCGCCGCCGGTGGCTGTCGTCATGTCGATGGCGCAGGCGCACATCATGGCGATGGCGCGGGCGGCAAAGATATCGGCCTTCATTTCGGCCAGCATGCGGCGCACGTCGGCGTGTTCGATAATGCTGCCGGTGCCGCCCGCTTTGCCCTGCTTGCGATCTTGGGCGTAGTGCAGCGCGTGCTGAAACGCGCCTTCTGCCACGCCAATGCCTTGCGTGCCGACGCCAAGGCGGGCGTTGTTCATCATCGTGAACATCGCCGCCATGCCGCCGTTTTCCGGCCCGACCATCCAGCCAATGGCATCGGTGTATTCCATCACCGCCGTGGGACTGCCGTGCAGGCCGAGTTTATGTTCCAGCGACACCACCCGCAGGCTGTTTGCCTTGCCGGGATTACCCGCATCGTCGGGGATGAATTTTGGCACCAGAAACAGGCTGATGCCCTTGGTCCCCGGCACGCCGTCCGGCAGGCGGGCCAGCACAAGGTGACAGACATTTTCGGTAAAATCGTTGTCAGCCCAAGAAATATAGATCTTCTGGCCGGAAATCGCATAGGTGCCGTCGCTGTTGACTATGGCCTTGGACCGCAGCGCACCAACGTCAGAGCCGGCCTGTGGTTCGGTCAGGTTCATGGTGCCGCACCATTCGCCGGAAATAAGCTTTGGGATATACAGATCGCGGAGGTCCTGGCTTGCGTGATGCTCTAACGCCTCGATCTGGCCTTGGGTCATCAGCGGGTTCAGTTGCAGCGATAGGCAGGCGGACGACATCATGTCATTGACGGCGGTGGTCAGCGCCATTGGCAGGCCCATACCGCCGTTGTCCGGGTCTGCCGACATGCCGATCCAGCCACCCTCTGCAATGGCCTTGTAGCCATCGGAAAATCCGGGTGAGGTGCGCACAACGCCATTTTCCAGATGCGCGGGATGCAGATCGCCCGAACGGTTCAGGGGGGCCAGCACCGCTTCGCACATTTTGGCGGCCTCGGTCAGGATCGCTTCGGTCATCTCCGGCGTCGCCTCGCTGAACTTGTCGGTCGCGGTGACGGCGGCGAAATCGGTAACGTAATCCAGCAAAAACCGGAAATCGGAAACGGGGGCGCGGTAGGGCATGGGTCGGATCCTCCTGTGGCGTGCTTGGCAAGGTCGTGGCGCGGCGGTATGCAGGCGCGATCCTGACCAAGGTAGCCGCACCATGCAATCACGC
>CAWUXN010000264.1:0-4471 GCA_963926415.1 uncultured Loktanella sp. | reverse complement strand
TGCCTCCCACAAGGACAGCAACCAAATCCAGCCAAAGGCCAAAACCCACGCCGCGCCGACCAGATGCGTACCAGTGACCGGCCCCAGAAATCCCACCATCAAGCCATACAGAAGCAGCAGCGGTACAGAGGCCAGCAACGACCAGAATAGCGCCAGCCGCGCGTTGTAATGCGTGCCGCGACCGCGAAACGCCTTTGCAATCAGATGGCTGACCGCCGCCAGCGCATAAAACGCCAGCGGCCAGACCGTGATCCACGCAAACAGCTCGTAGGTCATCAGCTGCACCAACTCGCGCGGCTCTGTGCCGGGGGCAAGGTCGAACCCTGCCGCCGCTCGCGTCAGCCGCGGCCATTGCGCGACAAATACAAGCAGGCAGAACACTATCAGATAGGCCAGCGCCCGGTCCTCTCGTTTGCCCTGCGCCAGCAGGCCGCGCATCACGGCGCGCGGCCCGCGCCAAGTGCGGACGATGTCAGCTGTGACTGCCATCAGCTTTGGTGGCGATCCAGCCAACCGGCCAGCCGGTCGCGCAGATCATCGGCAATGGATTCGTCGTCAATCTCTTGCAGAGATTCGGCAAGGAACGACAGGGTCAGCAGCGTTGTCGCCGTCTTGTGCGGCACACCGCGGGACCGCAGATAGAACAGCGCATCCTCGTCGATCGCCCCGGATGTGGACCCGTGCGAACAGGCCACGTCATCGGCATAGATTTCCAGCTCTGGCTTGGCGAGAAACTGGCTGTCCCCGTCCAACAGCAAGGACTGGCTGATTTGATAGCCATCGGTTTTCTGCGCGCCTTGCTTGACCAAGATCTTGCCCTGGAACACTCCGACTGCCCCGTTACGTAGCACCTTCTTAAACACCTGACGCGACTCGCAACCAACCGCATCGTGGGTGATGAATATGGTGTCATCGTGGTGAAAGCCTTCGCCATCGCCGACGCAGGCACCGGCAACATGAGCCGTCGCATCGTCGCCCAAAATCTCCATCACGCAATCGTTGCGGGTCAACGCACCGTTCACGGACAGGGTGAAGGACTTAAAGGTCGATCCCTCACCAATCCGGGTAAACGTATGCGTGTTCATCCGGCGGCCCGTATCCCGGCCCTGCGCGCGCACATGGTGGAACGTCGCGCTGGCGGCCACGTCGACCTCCATGTTGGACGCAAAGCGCGCCGCGCCAGCGCCGCTTTCCAGAAGAGTGAATGTCGCGCCAGCGTCCAGCTTGATCACATGGTGCAGCGCCACATCGGCCCCGGCATGCTTGCGGTCATAGCGGAGGTGAACCGCGCGTCCGGCATTGCCCGTCACATGGATCAGCAGACCGTCGGTCGCCATCGCTGTGGTCAGCGCCGCCAGTGGGCGTTCCACCGGCTGCTGTCCGCGCTCTTCCAGCGTGCCCAGCAGATCGGCGGCCCAAGTGATATCCTCCGCCTGCGCCAGCCGGTTGATCGTCACGCCAGCCGCCGCCAGATCGTCCGACGCACCTGCATCAAACACACCGTCCACAAAGACTGCCATCAGCGCGTCAGAGCCCGCGAATTCACGATCTGCTGCGTCCGACACATCGGCCGGAATAACGGCCGCATCAGTCAGCGTCGTCGGATCGCTGAACTTCCAGTATTCATCACGCCGCGCGGGCAGGCCCATCATGGACACACGCCCCAGCGCCGCCTTGCGGGCCTTCGTCAGCCAAGCCGGGCCGTCCGGCAGCGTCACCGCCGCCAGACGCGCATCGGTCGCGTCCTGTTTGCGTTGCGCAAGCGCCATTATGCGTCCTCCGCCAGCAGATCGGCGTAACCGTTGTGTTCGACCTCAAGGGCAAGCTCTGGCCCGCCAGTCTTGATGATGCGGCCGTTCGACATGATGTGCACGACGTCTGGTTTGATGTGGTCCAGCAGGCGCTGATAGTGGGTTATCACAAGGAACGAACGCCCTTCGGACCGCAGCGCGTTCACACCGTCAGCCACCAACTTCATCGCATCGACGTCAAGACCTGAGTCGGTCTCGTCAAGGATGCACATTTTCGGCTCCAGCATCGCCATTTGCAGGATCTCGTTGCGCTTCTTCTCCCCGCCGGAAAAGCCGACGTTGACGGGACGCTTCAGCATCTCGGCGTCGATCTTCAGGTCTTTTGCCTTTGCACGTACTTCCTTCAGGAACTCACCAGCAGATAGCTCTTCTTCGCCGCGTGCCTTGCGCTGAGCGTTCACAGCCGTGCGCAGGAACGTCATGTTGCCAACGCCCGGAATTTCCACCGGATATTGGAACGCAAGAAACAGGCCAGCCGCAGCACGCTCTTCCGGCTCCATCGCTAGCAGGTCCACGCCGTTCAGCGTCGCGGTGCCGCCTTTGACTTCATAGCCATCCTTGCCGGATAGAACATAAGACAGCGTCGATTTGCCAGAGCCGTTCGGCCCCATGATCGCATGCACTTCCCCGGCAGGCACGGACAAGTCCACACCCTTCAGGATCGACTTGTCTTCATCTTCCAGATCGACCTTCAGGCCTTTTATTTCTAGCATATTTTTCTCCTTCAAAGCCCCGCAGGGCCCGTCCATTCCGCGCCCCTTGGGGCAAATTTTATCCGACAGAGCCTTCGAGGCTAATCGCCACCAGCGCCTGCGCTTCCATCGCGAATTCCATCGGCAGCGCTTGAAGCACTTCTTTGCAGAACCCGTTCACTACCAGCGCGACGGCCTCTTCCTCGTCCATCCCGCGGCTGCGGCAATAGAACAGCTGCTCGTCGTCCACCTTGGACGTCGTCGCCTCGTGCTCGACACGAGAAGAGTTATTCTTCACCTCGATATACGGCACAGTATGCGCCCCGCACTCGGATCCGATCAGCAGAGAATCGCACTGGGTATAGTTGCGCGATTCTTTAGCCTTAGGGTGCATCGACACTAGGCCGCGATAGGTGTTCTGCGCCTTGCCTGCCGAAATCCCCTTGGACACGATGCGCGACTTTGTGCGCTTGCCCAGGTGGATCATCTTGGTACCCGTATCGGCCTGCTGCATGTTGTTCGCGATGGCGATGGAGTAGAATTCACCCTGTGAATCATTTCCCCGCAGAATGCAGCTTGGATACTTCCACGTCACGGCAGAGCCGGTTTCGACTTGCGTCCACATGATCTTGGCCCGGTCGCCACGGCAATCGGCGCGCTTGGTCACGAAGTTATAAATGCCGCCCTTGCCTTCGGCGTCCCCAGGGTACCAGTTCTGCACGGTGGAATACTTCACCTCAGCATCTTCTTCTATGATGATCTCAACCACGGCCGCGTGCAGCTGGGCGACATCGCGCTTCGGTGCAGTGCAACCCTCAAGGTAAGAAACGTAGGACCCCTTGTCGGCGATGATCAGCGTCCGCTCGAACTGGCCGGTGTTCTCCGCGTTGATACGAAAATAAGTGCTCAATTCCATCGGACAGCGGACACCGGGCGGGATGTAAACGAACGAGCCATCGGAAAAGACGGCCGAGTTCAGCGTCGCATAGAAGTTGTCCGTCACCGGAACTACCGAGCCTAGATATTTTTTCACCAGCTCCGGGTGCTCGCGGATCGCCTCAGAAATTGAACAGAAGATCACGCCGGCTTGGGCCAGTTCTTTCTGAAACGTTGTGCCAACGGAGACGGAATCAAACACCGCATCCACAGCGACCTTGCGGCCTTGGTCAGGCACGGCACCTTCGACGCCAGCCAAGATCGCCTGCTCCGACAGCGGGATACCCAGCTTCTTATACGTCTCCAGCAGCTTGGGATCGACCTCATCCAGCGACTTCGGCTTCACTTCCATGCTTTTTGGGCGGGCGTAGTAATAGAGATCCTGAAAATCGATATCCGCGACCTTCAGCATCGCCCAGTTCGGCGCAGTCATGCCTTCCCAGCGCGTAAACGCGTCCAGACGCCAGTCGGTCATCCACTGCGGTTCTTCGTTCTTGCCAGAAATCAGCTTTACGATATCGGTATTCAAGCCCTTGGGGGCATAGTCCATCTCGATCTCGTCGTCGTTCCAACCATACTTATAGGCACCCGACAGCTGAGCGACCGCATCCACGGTCTCTTGATCAACGCCTTCTTTGACGTCCACATCCATTGCAGCCATTTTACTCACCTCTCTTGCAGCTCACGCCGCCATCATCCGTTTGGCCCGTGCGCACCATGCATCCGCAAAGCGCAGGACCTCGTCTTCCGTTGTCTCGATCCCAAGCGACACGCGCAACGCGCAGCCCGCCTGATCCGTGTCGTACCCCAGCGCCGTCAGCACTGGCGATTTGCGCACCTTGCCGCTGGAACAAGCCGATCCCGCCGAAACGGCAAAGCCTGCAATATCCATTGCCATCACCTGTGTCTCGCCCCGCCAGCCGGGGCAGATCATGCAGGTGGTGTTCGGTAAGCGGTTAACATCATTCCTGACAAAAATAGTATGCGGAGCCTGCGCCGCAACCGCCTTTTCTAGAATATTTCTAAGTTGCG
>CAWUXN010000263.1:0-2656 GCA_963926415.1 uncultured Loktanella sp. | reverse complement strand
GCACGACCGGACCTGATCCCATGTTAACTGGCGACATACTTACGCACGAACTGGACGTAGACGGCATCCTGCGTCTGACCCTCAACGACCCCGGACGGCGCAACGCGCTGTCCGAGGCGATGCTGGTAGAACTGGCCGGTGCCTTTGCACGGGCCGAAACTAATCCTTCGGTCAGGGTCATCATCCTTGCCGCAAACGGCCCCGCCTTTTGTGCGGGTCACGACCTCAAGGAAATGACCGCAGGCCGCGCAGGCACAGATGGTGGACGGTCCTATTTCGCGCATGTGCTCTCACTGTGTTCTGGCGTCATGCAGAGCATCGTCGCCTGCCCGAAACCCGTCATTGCCGAGGTTACCGGCGTTGCCACCGCCGCCGGCTGCCAGCTTGTCGCAAGCTGCGACCTTGCCATCGCGGCCGAGACGGCAAAATTCAGCACGCCCGGCGTTCACATCGGTCTGTTCTGCTCGACGCCGATGGTCGCCTTGTCGCGCAATGTGGCGTGCAAACATGCGATGGAGATGCTGCTGACAGGCGACATGATCCCGGCGGACCGCGCGGCAGAAATCGGTCTGGTCAACAGGATCACGACCGTCGCAGATTTGCGGGATTCCACGATGGAACTGGCGCGCAAAATCGCGTCGAAATCCAGCATGACACTGGCCACCGGTAAACGCGCCTTCTACGCGCAACGCGAGATGCGCCTCTCCGAGGCTTATGACTACGCAACGCAGGTCATGGTCGAAAACATGCTCGCCCAAGATGCACAGGAAGGCATAGGTGCCTTTATCGCGAAACGGGCCCCCGCATGGCAGGATACCTGAGCTGATGGACGCGAACCCCTACAACACCTGGCTTGACCGCAATCCGGCAAATTATCAGCCCCTGACGCCGCTGACGTTCCTGGACCGCGCGGCCAGCGTTTTCCCGGATCATACGGCCATCGTGCATGGTGCGTTGCGGCGTAGCTACGCCGATTTCTACCGGCGTTCGCGGCAGCTTGCCTCGGCGCTAACGCAGGCGGGGATAGGGCGCGGCGATACGGTGTCCGCGTTGCTGGCGAACACGCCAGCAATGCTCGAATGTCATTATGGTGTGCCGATGTGCGGCGCGGTCCTGCATTCAATCAACACCCGGCTGAATGCGGCGATCATCGCATTCCAGCTCGATCATGCAAAATCCAAGCTGGTGATTGTGGATCGCGAGTTCATGTCCCTGATGCAGGACGCACTTGCACTGGCGACGGTCAAACCCATGCTGATCCAATACGACGACCCGGAGTTCACGGAACAAACTGCTGTCCTCGATGCTGTCGATTTCGAGGTTTTCCTGTCTGGTGGCGACCCTGATTTTGCATGGCTGATGCCGGATGATGAGTGGGACGCGATTGCGATTAACTACACTTCCGGTACGACCGGAGATCCAAAGGGCGTGGTGTCGCATCATCGTGGGGCCTACCTGCTGGCGCAGGGGAACGCGCTGACCGCCTCGATGCCGAAACACGCGGTCTACCTTTGGACCCTGCCGATGTTTCACTGCAACGGCTGGTGCTTTCCCTGGACGCTGTCCGCCATCATCGGCACCCACGTTTGCTTGCGGCAAGTCAGAGCGGAACCGATTTGGTCGGCGCTTGCCGACGAACGGGTGACCCACCTGTGCGGGGCACCGATCGTCATGTCACTGATAATCTCTGCCGCAGCGGCAGTCAAACGTGACCTCGACCGCAACGTGCAATTCTTCACTGCGGCAGCACCACCCCCCGAAAAGCTGCTGGCGGACATGAAGACCGCGGGTTTCGATGTGGTCCACCTATACGGGCTCACCGAGACCTACGGTCCCGCCGTCGTGAATGACTGGCACGAAAGCTGGTCTGATCTGCCACTCGCCGAACAGGCGCGGCTGAAGTCCCGGCAAGGCGTGCGCTATCTGCCGCTCGAACGACTCGAGGTGCTGGACCCGGAAACGATGATGCCGGTGCCGCGTGACGGCCAGACCATGGGCGAAGTGATGTTTCGCGGCAATGTTGTGATGAAGGGTTATTTCCGCAATCCGCAGGCCACGCAGGATGCCTTTGCCGGGGGCTGGTTCCATTCAGGCGACCTCGGCGTGATGCACCCCGACGGCTATATTCAGCTCAAGGATAGGTCCAAGGACATCATCATCTCGGGTGGCGAAAACATTTCCTCGATCGAGGTCGAAGAGGTGCTCTATCGTCATCCAGACGTGCAAGTCGTAGCCGTCGTAGCCATGCCACACAACCAGTGGGGAGAAACGCCCTGCGCGTTCGTCGAGCTTTCTGCCGATGCCGATACGAGCGCGAACCAGCTTCGGGATTGGTGCCGTACCCATCTGGCTGGATACAAGGTCCCGGGGCGTATCGTGTTCATGCCGATCCCGCGCACCACGACGGGAAAGATCCAGAAATTCCTACTGCGCGAACAGGCGCGCGCGCTGGCCGCGGACGTCATGCCGGGCATGTCGCCGGATACATCCGGATCAGCGGCTAGGAAAATAGACCCCGCACTTTAAAACCGGGATCGGATCGGATTGAGGAGATCGCACAGGGTCACAGACGTCTTTTCAAGGGAGGAACGTCCAATGGACCTCAGACCAAATTCGACGTTTCACGCAACCCCGAAACTCGCCATGGAGGCCCCTA
>CAWUXN010000262.1:0-4322 GCA_963926415.1 uncultured Loktanella sp. | reverse complement strand
CTGCTGGTGCCTGCCGCCGCGTCGGCCCAAGACGTTGCCACGGTCGAGGTACTGCCCGGCTGGGCGACCCCGCAAGGCACCCATATGGCAGCCTTGCGCCTGACCCTGGCCCCGGGGTGGAAGACATATTGGCGCGCGCCGGGCGATGCGGGCATTCCACCACAAATTACCGTGACAGGCGGCGGCGTACAAAGCGTGACCTTTCATTGGCCCACACCAGAGGTGTTCGACCAGAACGGAATGCGATCAATTGGCTATCACGACAGCCTGACCCTGCCAATCGAGGTAACCGGCAGCGGCGACATGCGGCTGACGGGCACGCTGGATATCGGGGTTTGCCTTGATATCTGCGTGCCTGCGCAGCTGACCTTTGACGCGCCTCTGACGAATGGCGGACGCGATCCGGTGATAGTTGGCGCGTTGCTGAATCAGCCGCAAACCACTGGCATTGCGACTTGCCGCGTGACGCCCAGCGCGTACGGGCTGCATCTGGACGCCACCCTGACCCTGCCCGCCACCGGCATCGCCGAAGCGCTAGTGATCGAGGCGGGTGATCCGCACGTTTGGGTGTCAGAGCCGGTGATCAGCCGGTCCGGCAACATCCTGACCGCGCAGGCCAAAATGGTGCACGGCGCGGGCGATGCCTTTGCCTTTAATCGCAGCGCCATGCGGTTCACCCTGCTGGGATCAGACCGCGCGGTCGAGGTGCAAGGCTGTACGGCAAGCTAAACGGTTGCGTCTAGGCGCGGCGGTGCGCGCCAAGCACTAGTGCGGCCACCAGATAGATTGCCAATAGAATCGTGGCCAAACCAGCGACGAAAACGCTCATCGCTATCCCTGCGCTGGCTGGTGCAACTGCTTGCAACGGCGGCCAAGCCGCACCGGTCAGCAGCACTGGCACTACAAGCGCCGCAAATAGCGCCACAGCCGCCGCAGCAGCAAGGCCAGCAGGCAACCATATAGCGCGGCGGTTGGTGCGCAATGCCCGGCGGGCGGCCGTGATCTGCCGCGCAAAATCGGCCTGCATCGCAATCAGCGAGGGCACGACCAGCAACACCAGCACCATCCCAAAGCCAAGGCCGTAAACCAGCGTCACGATCGTCGGCTTTAAAAACTCTGCCTGAGTGGAGCCTTCGAACAACAGCGGCGCAAGGCCCAGCACCGTGGTCAGCGTCGTCAGCAGCACAGGCCGCAGCCGATTGGCCGTGCCGTCGATAATCGCAGGCACCAGCCCCCGGTCGGCGGCGTATTCGTCGATCGTCGTCACCAGTACGATGGAATCGTTGATGATGATCCCGACCATGCCGATCAGTCCAACGACGGTGAACAAGCTCATCGGGATGCCCCAAGCGTTGTGACCATAGATCGTGCCGATCAGGCCAAAGGGAATGATCGCCATCACCACCGCAGGCCGCGTCCAGCTGCTGAAAATCCACGCAAGGCTCAGGTAAATACCGCCCATCACAAGGATCAGCGCATTGCGCGCATCCGACAGAAAGGCGTTTTCCTGTTCTGACAAACCGGCCAGCCGGGTTTCCACGGCAAACCGCTCTGCGATCGTAGGCAAAATCGTCTCGTCGATGATCTTGTTCACCTCTGCCGCGCGGTCGGGGTCATCGTCGGACAGATCGCCCGTGACAGAAATCAGCGGCACGCCGTTCTCGCGGCGCACGGTCGCAAAGCCAGTGCGGCTGGTCACGGTGACCACATCACCCAGCGGCACATAGACGCCGTCTCCTGTGCGGATTTGGGTGCGGTCTAGGAAATCCTGCGTCAGCTCCGCATCCGGCAACTGCACCTGGATCGTGGCCGATCGAACGCCGTCGGGATAGCTTGCCGCCTCAATCCCGCCAAGACGGTTGCGTAGAATACCGCCCAGCGCGTCGATGGACAGGCCCAGCGCCTCGCCCTGCGGGGTCAATTCCAGCAGAAGCTCTTCTTTGTCATAGGCAAGGCTGTCCTCTAGCCCGCTGATTTCAGGGAATTGATTCAGTTTGGATTTGAGTGCTTCTGACGCGGCTTTCAGCGTTTGCGCGTCCGCGCCGAACATCTGCACATCAAGACTGTCGCCCCCCGGCCCCGATCCCCAGCTGCGAAAGCTGACGGTTTCGGCCATCGGCGATTGCACGACCTCTTCTTGCAGGGCGCTGACGAACTCGGCACTGGTCATCTCCCGGCTGTCGGCATCGACAAGGCTGATGCTGATCGCACCTAGCTGGTCGGGGTCTTTCTGGTCGGACCCGGCGATGCCGCGCCCGGCGTTGCCGCCGATTTCAGCGACGACATAGATCACGGGATTTGTGCCCGTGACATCCTCGATCCGGTCCGACAGCGCCTGCGTCGCGCGCTGCATTTCGTGCATCATTTCCAGCGTATCCGCCCGCGTTGCACCAGGCAGCATCGCAAAGTTGCCCGTCACCTCGCCCTGTTCTGGGCTGGAAAAGAACTGCCATCGCACGTCGCCCCGGATGAACAGCGCGACCTGCGTAGCCAGGATCAGCAGCACGCCAGCAAAAACCGGGTACCGCGCGCGGATCACAAGCGCCATAAACGGGCGGAACACCCGCAGGCTAAAGGCGTCGAAGCCGCGATTGACCCAGCGCGACGGCGCATCATACCAAGCCTGCCCGGCGGTGGGACCGATCGAATGGCTCAGGTGGTTTGGCAAAATCAGGAAGCATTCGACCAGCGAGGCCGCCAGCACGACGATCACCGTGAACGGAATATCGGCAATCAAACTGCCAAATCGCCCGCCCACGGCAACAAGGCCAAAGAACGCGATGACCGTCGTCAGGGTCGCGGAAAACACCGGACTGAACATCTTTTTCGCCGCATTCTCGGCCGCGATCATGGGCGGCTCTTTCAGGACGCGGGCGCGGTAATCGGCGTGTTCGCCCACGACGATGGCGTCGTCCACCACGATGCCCAGCGTCAAAATCAGGGCGAAAAGGCTGATCATGTTTATGGTGATGCCAAAGGTATACATCAGCGCAATGGCGGCCAGCATCGACGCCGGAATCCCCATCGCCACCCACAGCGCGGTGCGAGCGTTCAGAAACAGAAACAGAAGCATCACAACCAGCGCGAGGCCTTGCAGGCCGTTTTCGAACAATAGGTCCAGCCGCCCGGTGATCTGTTCGGCGCGGGCGTTAATCAGCTCAATCGTCGTGCCAGCGGGCAAGGTCGCCTGCAACTGCGCTGCGACTTTCTCCACGCTTTCTTGCAGGCCGATGGCATCGCCGTTTGCCGATCGCACGACGCTGATTTCCACCGCCGGGTTGTCACCGACGAAATAGGCGCGGCTGCGGTCAACGCCTTCGACCGTCACACGCGCCACGTCGCCCACTGTCAGGGTCGAGCCGTCGGCGTTGGACCGCAGGGCAATCGCCGCGATTTGCTCTGCGCTGCGCTTGGCCACGCCAGTGCGCACACGTGCAGCCCCGCTGACGTCACCGACCGCGTCGCCAGAGGCTTCTTCGGCGATCCGGTCCGCGATCTCTGCCAGCCCGATATCGTATTCGATCAAGGACAGCGACGGCACCTCGACGATCGTTGACGGGGCAGCGATGCCCTTGACCGTGGCCTGCGTCACCCCCTCTTGGAACAGGCGCACCACCATTTCATCGGCAAAGCGGCCCAGCTGATCCACGCCCACGGGGCCGGTGATGACGACGTCCGTCACCCGGTCGGACCAACCGCCGCGGCGCAGTTCGGGTTCTTCTGCGTCTTCTGGCAGGTTTTCGGCGGAATCAATGGCAGCCTGCACGTTTTCGGCTGCGCGGTCGATGTCGGTGCCGGGCGCAAATTCCAGACTGATGCGGGCGCTGCCTTCGGTCGAGCGGGATTCTGTGTCGCTGACCCCTTCTACAGCCTGCAGCGCGGGCCCAAGCACCTGCACGATGCCTTCGTCAACGGATTCGGCCCCTGCCCCGTCCCAACGTACGGTGACGTCGATGCCGTCAACGATCACATCGGGGAAATACTGGGCACGCATGTTCGGCCAGGCCATCAAGCCCGCGCCGATCATCAAAAACAGAAGCAGGTTTGCGATCGTCCGGTGCCGGGTGAAATAGGACAGGATGCCCCCCGCGCGGGCATTCAGAGCATCGCCACCAGTCTGATCGGACCCTGCCATCAGCTGCCCATCCGGCTTTCCAGCCGCTCAATGGTCGCGGCGGGCACTTCGGGTTCGTCCAGCTGCGCAAGGATGCGCACCTTGGCGTCATCCGGCATCCGGCTGCCCGTGACAAAGGCCTTCAGCTTTGCACGGCGATCATCGTCCAGAGCGACATTCTCGGGGGCTGCTTCCTCGGTGCCCGCAG
>CAWUXN010000261.1:0-2960 GCA_963926415.1 uncultured Loktanella sp. | reverse complement strand
GCCTTCGACCCCGGTGGTGCCAATGTTGATGCCGGGATATCCCAAAGCCTCCCAGATCTGGCGGGTGAATGTGGATACGCTAGTCTTGCCGTTTGTGCCGGTCACGGCGACCATCACGTCAGGATGCGGGCCGAACCACAGACTAGCGGTCTGGGCCAGTGCGGCGCGGGGGTCTTCGGCGATGATCAGCGCGGCGTCTGAACCAGCCAAAGCGTCCGCTGCCAGTTGCGCGCCGGTAGCATCCGTCAGGATCGCGGCGGCACCCTTTTCCAGCGCCACGGGAATGAAGGCAGCGCCGTGCACCTTGGTTCCCGGCATCGCGGCAAACATATGTCCCGGCCGCACGGCCCGGCTGTCAGTCGTCAGGCCAGATATACTGGTTCTGCGCGCGCCTTGCGCCGTCAGTCCCAGTTCCACCAGCGTCTTGGTCTGTGCCATCTGTTGGCCCTCACCCGTTCAGTTCGAGGTGAGTGTTACACTGGCAACGTCAGAGACTTCAATCTGTGGCCGCAATCCAAGAAGCGGTGCGACGCGACGGATCATCTCAGCGGCGACGGGCACTGCGGTCCAGCCTGCGGTGCGACGCGGCGTGTCGCCGGAGTTTTCGCTGGGTTCGTCCAGTGTGACGATCAGGACGTATTTGGGATCATCGGCTGGGAACACGGTGGCAAAGGTCGCGATAACCTTGTCGTCGTAATACCCGCCGCCGTTCTCCTTGGGCTTGTCGGCGGTGCCGGTCTTGCCGCCCACACGGTAGCCTTCTACATCACCCATTGACGCAGTGCCGCGCGTCACGACCTGCCGCAGCATGGACCGGGCGTCGGCGCTGACCTCTGGCCGCACAACGCGCGTGCCTCGTTGAATTATATCGGATTTCAGCAGGGTCGGCAGAACGCGAGTGCCGCCGTTCAGTAAAGAGGAATAGGCCGCCGCCAGATGCAGCGGGGAATCCGAAATTCCGTGACCAAAGCTGATCGTCATCGTACTGATTTCAGACCAGTTTTTCGGCAGCAAGGGCGCGCCTGACGGGGCCTCGGACAGCTCTACCGGGGTTGCCTCTGCCAGACCAAGCGATGTGAGGAACGCGCGCTGACGCTCGCCGCCAATCAGCATGGCGATGCGACCAGAGCCGACGTTCGAGGATTCAACGATTACATCGGTCGCTGACATCGTGTTGGGCAGATAGTGGCTGTCGCGGATGCGGAAACGGCCCCAAGCCAGAGGGCCTTTGGTGTCAATCATCGTCTCGGGATTGATCAGCCCCAATTCCATCGCCTGCGCGACGGCAAAGATTTTAAAGGTCGAACCTAGCTCGTACACACCCTGCACTGCGCGGTTGAACAGCGGGCTGTCGGACTGATCGCCGGTCAGCAGCACCTGCGGGCGATTGTTGGGATCAAAGTCGGGTAAGGACGCCATGGCGATAATCTCGCCGGTATGGATATCCATCAGGACCGAAGCCGCACCTTTGGCATTCAGCAGCTTCATGCCGCCATCCAGCACTTCTTCTGTCGCGGCCTGCACGCTCAGGTCCAACGACAATTCCAGCGGCTTGCCCTCGTTTGCGGGGTCGCGCAGTAGGCTGTCAAATTTGCGCTCAATCCCGGCGACACCGATGACCTCTGCGCTGGCGACATCCTCGCGGCCATAGCTGGCCCCGCCAAGGACGTGGGACGCGATGGGACCGTTGGGATAAAGCCGCATCTCGCGCGGGCCGAACAGCAGCGCGGGGCTGCCGATATCGTGGACCTGCTGCATCTGTTCAGGCGACAACTGCCTGCGAATCCATACAAATTTACGCTTGCCGGTGAAATCCTTGATCATCCGCTCTTCGTTCAGCTCTGGAAAGATCGCCTTCAACTCGCTTGCCGCGCGCAGAGGGTCAATCATATGTTGCGGCTGCGCATAAAGCGAATGAGTTTCAAGGTTTGTAGCAAGAATACGGCCGTTGCGGTCCACGATATCGGCACGCTGGCCAATGATCGGGTTACCGGTGGCGGCAGTGCGCGGCTCTTCGGGGGCGGAGGCGGCGATACTGCCCATCCGCAGACCAATGGTCACGAAGGCGACGGCAAAGAATGCGCCCAATACCAAAAGGCGCCCTTCGGCGCGGGCGCGGGATTTGTCGGCAATCGCCTCGTGACGCAGACGCAGGTTTTCGGCGGCAATTGCGCCGGGGTCCTCGCCCCGCTCACGCGCTTTGAGGATGCGGGCCAGCGGACGAAGGGGGGTGCGGATCATAACGGGTCCTCTCCACCACCGGGGGTGACGGACCTGATGTCGATAGGGTCGGTGATGGGCAAAATTTCGGGCAACGGATAGACAATCGCCTCGATGTTGCCAAAGGCTTCGGGGCCCAGCGGCAGCAGGCCCAGGCGGTCAAAGTTAATTTCCGCCAGATCGATCAGGCGGTCGGGCCGGTTCAGATAGGCCCATTCGGCCCGCAGCATGCCCAGCCGTTCATGGGCATCTCCGATCTGCGCATGCAAGCGGCGCACGTTCTTGATGGATTGCTGGGTAGCATAGTTTTCTTGGTAAGCCCACAATGCTAAGCTCATGACGCTGAGCGCCGCCACAAGATACATCACGGCCCGCATCATTACGCGTCACCCTTCATCATTGGCATTCCCATTTCGCGGCGGTCCATCGGCTGCGACGGGGCGTCTGTGCGGATCGCGACCCGCAGCTTGGCCGAGCGCGAGCGCGGGTTCATCGCGACTTCTTCCTTGTCGGCCACGATGGCCTTGCGCGTCTTTTGCGTGAAAGCCGGCACGACGGTATCCAGTACCGGCGCATAGCGGTTCGCGTTGGGCGTCGTCGCGCTGCGGGTCTGGATGAAACGTTTTGCCATCCGGTCCTCGACCGAATGAAAGGTCACAATGGCCAGTTGGCCTCCGGGGGCCAGCGCGCGCTCTGCCGCTTCCATGCCCGTGGCCAGTTCGCCGTATTCGTCGTTCACC
>CAWUXN010000260.1:0-3747 GCA_963926415.1 uncultured Loktanella sp. | reverse complement strand
TATTTTCCGAACGTGCCTATTCGGGGCGAGTGTTTGTGACGGTCGGCCAGACGATGCGGGCGCGTCACGCGATGGCGCTGGACCTGACGCGCCGTGCACTGTTTCTGACCGCGCTGGGCGGCATCGCCCTGATCGTCAGCGCCTTTTTGGTGATTCGGTCCGCCATGCGACCCTTGGCCGTGTTGACCCGCGATCTGATGCACCGTGACCCCTATGACCTTACCCCCATGCAGGCCGGTGGCCCGGCAGAGGTGACAATCATGGTCGGCGCGATGAACCGCTTCATGGGCCGCCTTGACCGGCAGGTTGGCGCGATGAAAAATCTGATTTCCGACACCGCCCACCAGTTGCGCACCCCCGTCGCCGCGATCCGCGCGCAGGCAGAACTTGCGCTAGAGGACGACGCCCCCCGTGTGCCGCAGCGGCTGGAACGGCTGGTCCTGCGCACCCGGTCTTTGGGCACACTGCTGGATCAGATGCTGTCGCGGGCGCTGGTCATTCACCGCATCGACAACGCCGCGCCGACGCCCATTGATCTGCGCGATATAGCACTGACCGTGCTGGACAGCCGTGACCACGAAGTCCTTGCCCCCGGCAAGGACGTGCAGCTGCAGATCGGCGAAGACGCTGTGACCGTGATGGCGGACGAAATCTCGCTGACCGAAGCGGTGCGCAACATGCTGATCAACGCCCTGCGCCATGGCACTGCGCCGGTCATCATCGGCGTCTCGACTGTCGATGATGTGGCAGCGATTTGGGTGCAGGATACCGGACCCGGTCCCCCAGCCGAGGTGCGCGCCACGATCGGCCAACGGTTCGAACGATCCGCCGCGTCCAAAGGCAACAGTGCCGGACTGGGCTTGTCGATCGTCGCTGCCGTCGCCCGCGCCTTTGAAGGAGAGATGACAATGGCCAATGTCCCTGGCGGCTTTCGCGTCAGCCTGACCCTGCCGCTACAGACGGCAGAGGAGACGCCATGATTCGCCGGATCGCCCTTAGCGTTCTATTGTGCGCCGCAAACCTATCGCACGCGCAAGAGGCGACCAGCACTTACGCCGCCCCGGACGCGGTGCTCGCTACGCAGCTTCTGGTCCGCTCGACCACCGATACAGAGATTTTTGCGCCCTTGCTGAATGCCTTTGTCGCGGCCTATCCGTCAATCGCGCTGACTTACGAGCACTGGGGCTCGAATGCGCTTTATGCAGCGACCCGGCGGGACTGCGACAGGGACGGCGGCAATAGGCCCCCGGATGCCGTGATTTCATCAGGTGTGCATCAGATTGTGGATCTGGTGAACCGCGCCTGCGCGCGGCCATATTCGTCTGGCCGGACTCTTGCGCTGCCCGAAACGCGCCGCTGGCGTGACGAGGTGTGGGGCATCACGGCAGAGGCCGCCGTCACGATCTATAACAAAGATCTAGTTCCGGCCGCCGAGGTGCCGCGCACCCGGTTCGACCTGCTGGACCTTTTACGCCGCAAACCGGAACCCTACCGCGGCAAGATCGCTACCTATGATATTGAGGCGTCCGGTCTGGGATACCTCTTCGCCTTCATGGACAGCCAGCAAGCCACAACCTTTGGCGGCCTTTTGGAAGGGTTCGCCCGCGTCGATGCCGTGGCAACCTGCTGTTCAGCCGAGATTATCTCTGCCGTCGAAGACGGGCGATTTCTGATCGCTTACAATGTGTTGGGGTCGTATCTGGACGTGATGGCGAACGGGCGGGTCGGCGTGATCTATCCGCAGGATTACACGCTAGTCCTGTCGCGCGCTTACATGATTCCCAAATCTGCGCCGCACCCTGAAAACGCGGCGCTGCTGTTGGATTTCATCCTGTCCCCCACAGGACAGGCTATTCTGCGCAGTAACCGGCTGGTGCAATCCGTCGGGCCGGATCAGACGACGCTGCAGGACAGCATCCGGAGGACAATCCCGATTGCTCCAACCCTTTTGGTCGCGATGGATCAGGCCCGGCGGCGCATCTTTGTCGGGAACTGGCGCACGATTTTCGGGGACGCCCACTAAAGGTATCACTCGACACAAAGCGTTCTGCGCAAACCGATCACATCACCCCGGTGGACTTGCTGCGGTTTGGTTCCGGTCTCTTTCGAGCCATGTCTGCTGTGAAGGAGGCAAAGAATGGCAACGAGATACAACGATAAGTTTCGCCGTGATGCTGTGCGCATCGCAACCACCAGAGGCCCAACGAGACCACAAGCTGCTTCTGATGTGGGGGAAGGGTCAAACGG
The DNA here is from genome assembly GCA_963926415.1 of uncultured Loktanella sp. Lineage (GTDB taxonomy): Bacteria > Pseudomonadota > Alphaproteobacteria > Rhodobacterales > Rhodobacteraceae > Loktanella. The sequence continues at coordinate 1,500 of CAWUXN010000260.1, read as the reverse complement.
GAAAATTCTTAACGGAAATTATACGCCTACCCGGGTCACTTCTGGTTGAAAATATACAGCCACGGCACTCAGACCTCCCCACAGGCGCAAACCAAGCCTCTGAGGTGCGAGAGGGGCGGCATACGTTCCTATTGCGCGAGGCGCTGGGCATGGTCAGCTATGTCGATGGTGAGGCAGAGTTGTTCGCCAATCTGCAATACGTCCGCGACCAGCTGCCGGGCGCTCGGTCGCAGGTTTCGGATTCGGAGGTTGCCGGGATTGCAACTTGGGCATGGCAGAAACGGTTGAGCGGCAAGCTGTTCGCGGGACTTGACAGCGCGTTTCACATTCACCGGATGGCGCTGGACCGCATCAAAGGCAATTCCGACGCTTTGGTGGTTTGGGTGGTGCTGCAGGACCAGCACGGCCACATGGCGCCGCGGCAGTTTGGCTTGAACCATGCGGTGATGATGGAAGCGGGACATAACGACCTGACCCGGCGACGATTATGCGCGGCGATTGGCTATCTTACTTCACAATGCTTATTGGAAGTTGCCGCCATCCACAGCCAAGGTCGGCGGGCGCGGCAATATCGGTTACGATAAGCGTTTGATGCGATGGCGCGTAAGGTTGCGACCCTAAGGTTGCCATAAGGTGCCGGGGCCATTGTTCTTACAGGTCAGGAACAGGGGGGAGGGCTGTTCTTACATATGTTGACCAGTTCCGGTCTGGCTTAAAGTTCCGAGGTGCTACTGACTACCGTCTTTCAAGTCTTTAAGGGCTTCGCTCCACTTTACAGGGTCAATAAGAATAGGCTGCCCGGGTTCTGTGGCGATATTAGCTTGGATTTTTTTCCAGTCGGCAGAAGTCAAATCCAAAGGCTGATAAGACGCCCTGATGGGGATGCCCGCGTCTTGTATGGCATCCTGCACCTTTGCTACGTCTTCCTTGAGCGTATCTAAGCGAACAAGCTGGACTGTACTGTCAGCGGAAAGACTGGAAACCTGGTCACTAAGACCCTTGATGGCGGAGACGTTGTCCGTGAGGCTGCTATTGAGGGCGTCAATTGAGTTCCGCAAATTCGTTATAGCAAGGCTATTGGAGGACTGCAGGCTATCCAAGGCGGTGGTCAAACTAGTGGTATTCGCCTTCACAACATACTCGGCAACTGCGAACGCGACTAAGTAGGCCGTTCCGCCCGCCATAAGCGTTGCGAATATCAATCTGACTAAATACCTCATAGTGAAAACATCCCTTAAGAACGACCAAACGACAATCTACCCTTAGCTTGTCAAAATTACCTTAAGCGAGGGCCCCTACATTTCCCACTTAATTCACGCGGCGTTTATTTCGGGAGTGTCTTAAACTCTGTGTATCTGAGCTGGCTCATGCGGGTTTCGATCGAGCCGCTTTTGACATTTACATCGAGACTCAGTTCGCTCCAGCGCTGGTCCCTGGCACAGTGCTGATCCTCAACAGAGTCGGCGACACCTGCTGTCAATGTTGCACTGATCGTGCGTA
>CAWUXN010000259.1:0-4287 GCA_963926415.1 uncultured Loktanella sp. | reverse complement strand
AGGATGTAACGCGACAGGATCAGCCGCGTTGGCAGGCCGATGGCGCGGGCGGAATCAACGTAGTCCTCGACCTTGACGTTCAACACTTGGCCCCGCGTCAGCCGGATAAATAGTGGCGTGGCGGAAATACCGATAGCGATCATCGCATTGGTCAGCGACGGCCCCAAAAAAGCGGCCAGCGCAATCGCCAGAATAAGAAAGGGCGCAGCCAACAGCGCCTCTGTGCAGCGCGAAATAACGGCGTCGGCCCAGCCGCCGAAATACCCTGCGACAATCCCCAGCGGCACGCCGACAGCCATCGCAATCGCGACCGAGATGACACCCGCCAGCAGCGATGCCTGCGCGCCCCAGATCATCCGCGACATCACATCGCGGCCCAGATCGTCGGTGCCCATCCAATGCGCGGCCGACGGGGCCTTGCGGATTGCGCCCCAATCGGTCGCAGATGGATCGGGGATCGGCATGATCGGTGCCAGCAACGCGAGGCCAATGAAAAAGACAACGAGTATAACGCCCAACATGGCCGATTTGTGACTTCGAAATTTCTTCCACACGCGGTTTTCGGGTTGCGGAAGATCCATCGCGGGGGGCGTCTTGGCGACGTTTCTATCTGCGGCAGCCATCAGGCGCTCCTCAGACGGGGGTTCAGAAGAAAATAGGCCATGTCAGCCAGAAGATTCATGACGATGAAGCCGACGGCTGTGACCAGAACGATGCCCTGCACCACTGCGTAATCGCGGTTAAACACCGCATCGACGACCAGTTTTCCAAAGCCTGGGATCGTAAAGATCTGTTCGGTCAGGACCGCGCCCGCGATCAACTCACCAAACAGAAGCGCCGTCAGCGTCACGATCGGCGTCAGTGCATTCCGAAAGGCATGCTTGAGCACGACCTTGCGTTCGGACAACCCCTTGGCGCGGGCTGTGCGCACATAGTCAGAGGTCAGCACACCCAACATGGCCGATCGTGTGTGCCGCATCAGCGTCGCGGCGAGCGCTGTGCCCAGAACGAAGGCGGGCATCAGCATGGTCTTGATCGACAGCCAGAAATCCTCGGTGAGGGGGACATAGCCAGACGCGGGCAGCAGTTGCCATTTCACCGACACCAGCAGGATCAGCATGATGCCCAGCCAGAAGTTCGGGATTGATAGACCCGACAGCGCGACGATGTTAGCGATATAATCAGTGACCGTACCCTTGCGGTAGGCGGACATGATGCCCGCCGGAATCCCGATCACGACCGCAAAGATCAGCGACATCATGGCCAGCTGAATTGTTACCGGCAGCTTTTGTCCGATCAGCTCTGTCACAGGTTGATTGGTCCGGAAAGAGGTGCCCAGATCTCCGCTCAGCGCGTTACCGATCCACGTCATGTACTGCACAGGAATGGGGTCATTCAGGCGATACTTTTCGCGCAAAAACTCCAGCACTACGGGATCACGCTCTTCCCCGGCAAGGACAAGCAGCGGGTCACCGGGAAGTATTTTCTGCAAGGCGAAGACGAATACTGAGATCAGCAAGATCGTCGGGATCGCGATAACAAGACGGCGCAGGAAGAACGAGAGCATGGACTGCCCCTTGCGTGGGTGAAATTCGAAAAGGTAGCCCGCCCCGCGCCAGATCTGGCAGGGGGCGGGCCGGTGTTACATCACTCGGAGAGCGTTACACCTTCGAGGCGGATCATGCCGTCAGGGTACGCGGTGTACCCTTCGATGCCCGCGTCCAGCGCGGTGATCCAGCTTTCGTGGTACAGATACACCAGCGGCGCATCATTGATAAGCACGTCGCGGGCGATGTCATACTGTGCCTTGCGCGATGCTGTGTCAGCCTGTGTGCGAGCCGCGTTCAGCGCATCGTCGACGGTGGCATTGGAATAGCCACTGTCGTTGATGCCGCCACCCGTCGTCACGAACTGGTGGATGTTACCATCCGGATCGACGCGGCCAGACCAACCAATCTGGCTTGCCTCGTAATCCCCCGCCGTCTGGTCGGACAACAGCGTGGCAAATTCCTTGGACACGATTTCGATGTTGATGCCAGCTTCGGCTGTCATCGACTGGATCACCTGCATCAGCTGCAGTGGGATCGTCGTGTTAGGCACCTGCACGACAAGGTCGATGCCATCAGGATAACCGGCCTCGGCCAGCAAGGCCTTTGCTTTTTCAACATCACGGCCTTCGACCGGATAGTCAGCGTCATACCAAGGAGAGGTCGGCGGGAATGGCTGGTTGCCGGCTGCATAGGCCCCTTCGAACACCACTTGGTTGATGGCGTCACGGTCCACGGCATAGCTGAACGCCTGACGCAGACGGGCATCGGTGCCCCACGGGCTGTCGCCCTTGTCGCCGTTGCCGTCGTTAAAGGTGATCCCTTGATAGCCCATCGACACGGCAGAGACGACATTGATGCCTTCGTCCACGTTGGCCTGCGCCAGGTCGGTCGGGGCCAGACGTTCCAATATATGCACGTCACCCGATTGCAGATTGGCCAGACGGACTGTGGTGTCCGGGATCGGCAGGAAGGTCACGCTGTCAAAGTTGATCGCATCCGCATTCCAGTAGTCTGCGAACTTGTTCAGCACGATCCGGTCCTGAGCGACGCGCTGCCCAAAAGAGAACGGACCAGAGCAGATCGGCTCGAGCCCGAAATCAACGCCCTTTTCAGCGGCAGCTGTGGGAGAGATCATCATGCCTGCGCGGTCGGCCAGCTGGGCCATGACGGTCGCGTCGGGACCGGTCAGGTTCAGCGTTAGGGTATAGTCGCCGGTTACATCAACCGACGCAATCGAGGACAGCTCTGACTTGCGAACGCTTTCGTCCATCGTCTGAGAGCGCTCGATGTTGTCGGCCACGGCCTGCGCATTGAACGGGGTGCCATCGTGAAAAACGACGCCTTCGCGCACGGTCATGTCGATGGACATGCCGTCCTCTGCTACGGTCCAATCAGTTGCCAGCTGGGGAATGATCTCCAGATCGGGCGAGATGTCGACCAGTTTGTCGCATAGCGACGTATAGATGATGCGGCCAACAAAGGTGCGCGACTGGTCCGGATCCAGAATGTCAGCGTCGGACTGCAACGCAATGCGTAGGTCCTGCGCTATGGCACCGCTCGCCATCAGGGCGAGTGCTGCTGTCGTGAGGTTCAGATATTTCATTTGGTTTCCTCTCTGTCAGTGGTCTTGGATGCGACGGGGATGATCTGTGCCCCCTCAGTCGCTTTGCGATAAATCTCTAGCCGCGCCTGCGTGGCAGAGCTTTGGTTGCGCGGAGTCGTCTTGCGCGGGATAATCGGGATATCCTGCCAGTGGTGGCAGGCGGTCATGTGGCCGTCTGATGTGGTGACAGGCGGCGGCACTTTCGTGCGGCACAGATCCGTCGCGTGCGGGCAGCGGGTGTGAAAGGCGCAGCCCGGGGGCGGGGCCAATGGCGACGGCATTTCTCCCTCGATCCGGGCGCGCGATGCGCCGTCTTTGTCGTCCAGATCCGGAATCGCATCCAGCAGGGCACGGGTGTAGGGATGGCGCGGGTTCTCGAATAGCTCGTCCGTCGTCCCCTGCTCTACGATCTTGCCCAGATACATCACCGCGACCCGGTCCGACATGTGGCGGATCACGGCCAGATCATGCGCAATCAGGACAAGGGTCAGGCCCAGATCGCGGCCCAGATCACCCAGCAAATTGACGACCTGCGCCTGCACGGACACATCAAGCGCGCTGACGGGTTCGTCCCCGATGATCAGCCGCGGGCCCGAGGCAAGCGCTCGGGCGATCCCGATCCGCTGGCGCTGCCCGCCGGAAAATTCATGCGCGTAACGACCGGCGTGTTCCGGTCGCAGTCCAACCTGTGACAACAGATCTGCGACTTTGGCCTGTCGCTGCGCCTTGGACAGGTTTGGGGCATGCACTTCCAGCGGCTCGCCGACCAGCTTGCCGACGGTCATGCGAGGGTTGAGTGAAGAGAACGGATCTTGAAAAATAAACTGCATGTCGCAGCGCAGATCCGACAGGGCGGTGCCCGTGGCCTTGGTGACTTGCTTGCCATCGAACACGACTTCGCCGCTGGTGGGGTCCAACAGGCGCATCAAAATGCGGGCCAGAGTGGACTTGCCACAGCCGGACTCGCCCACGATGGCAAAGGTTTCGCCCGGCGTGATCGACAAGGACACACCATCGACGGCTTTGATCAGGCCCTTTTTCTGGAACAAACCACCACCCGTCCGGAAGTGTTTTTTGACGTCGTGAGCTTCCAGAATTGGTGTCATCCCGCGACCTTCAGGTTTTGTTCCAACG
>CAWUXN010000258.1:0-14411 GCA_963926415.1 uncultured Loktanella sp. | reverse complement strand
CTTCCGATCTGCGGCAATGATCAGGGCAGGCAACCCTTGATCATACATAGGACAGGCAGTCAGCGTCGCTCGTGTGGGACAGGCAAAACGCAAACGCCGCCGGGCGCAAACAGATCAGATCATCGCAGGCAGTGACAATCCGGCAAACAGCATGACGACCAGTGCAGCGACCCCGATCGCGTCGGCAAGGATTGTATCTCGGCTGCGGTGGATCGCGGTCTTGATGTCCTTGGCCATGGTGTTTCTCCTTGGGCTACCTTCTGTTGCCTATTTGTTCTCATTTAATTAACCATCTGTAAAGAACTTTTTAAGAACATTTGGGAACAAAAAGATCATATCACCACTAACCCACTGATATCAAACGAATCGCGCGATCCTGTTCCATCAGCCATAGCAGAACACGTGCCGCCTTACCCCGCGGCCTTGTTAGCTCTGGATCGTCGTTCAGCAGCGCGCGAGCGTCAGATTGAGCCACGGCCAGCAGCGCGCCTTGCCGTTCCAGATCGGCAATGCGGAACCGTGGCAGGCCCGATTGCGCGGTACCGATCATGTCACCGGCACCGCGAATGGCGAGATCCTCTTCCGCGATGCGAAAGCCGTCCTCAGTCTCTCTCAGGATCGCCAGGCGCCGCTGCGCGGTCTCGCTCATCGGCGTTTGATACAGCAGCAAACACGTCGAGGCAGCAGATCCGCGCCCGACCCGGCCGTGCAACTGGTGGAGCTGCGCCAGACCAAAACTCTCGGCCCGCTCAATCACCATGATCGAGGCGTTGGGCACGTTGACGCCAACTTCGATCACAGTGGTCGCGACCAGCACTTTGGTTTCGCCCGCCGCGAATAGCGCCATGGCGCTGTCCTTCTCTACGGGCGGCATCTGGCCATGCAAAAGCCCGACGACGCCTTCGCCAAAGGCAGCGCGCAACGTCTTGAACCGCTGATCGGCGGCCGTCATGTCGATCATTTCCGATTCCTCGACCAGCGGGCAGACCCAATAGGCCTGCCGACCCTCAGCAATCGCGCCGCGCAGCTTGGCGATCACCTCGTCGATGCGGTCCGTGCTGACCAGCGCTGTCGTTACAGGCGTGCGGCCAGGCGGCTTTTCATCCAGCACGGATAGATCCATCTCTCCAAACTGCGCAAGGCTGAGTGAGCGCGGGATCGGAGTGGCTGTCATCACCAGCACATCAACCGCCTGCCCCTTGGCCCCCAGCTCCATCCGCTGCGTGACGCCGAAGCGATGCTGCTCGTCCACCACAGCCAGCCGCAGATCGTGGAAATAAACATCCTTTTGAAATACCGCATGGGTGCCAACGAGAATTTGCAGCTCGCCCGACGCCAGCGCTGCCAGCTTGGCCTCGCGCTCTTTGCCCTTGTCGCGGCCTGTCAAAATATCCAGCCGTACCCCGGCCAGCGCGGCCAAAGGCTGCAAACCTTCCAGATGTTGCCGCGCCAGAATCTCTGTCGGGGCCATCATAACGCCCTGCCCACCGCCTTCGACCGCGATCAGCAGCGCCATCAGGGCAACAAGGGTTTTTCCCGATCCCACATCACCTTGCAACAATCTATTCATGCGATGCGGAGCCGCCAGATCGGCCGAAATCTCTGCGATAGATCGGGTCTGGGCGGCGGTCGGTTGGTACGGCAGCGCCCCCAGTACATGGTCTTGAAGAGCGCCCGTCCCGACTGTCATTCGCCCCGGTTTGCGCCGCATCCGCTGGCGCGCCAGTGCCAGCGTCAGTTGATGCGCAAAAAGCTCGTCATAGGCGAGCCGCACCCGTGCCCGCGACAGCGGCGACAAATCACCCGTGCCCTGCGGCGCATGGGCCGCCTGCAACGCGCCCTGCCAATCCGGCCAACCTTCGCGCGCCAGCAAGGGACCGTCGATCCATTCCGCCAGCGGCGGTGCCAGTTCCAGCGCACCACGGGTCGCGCGATACATCAGCTTTTGCGTGACGCCGGCGGTCAGCGGGTACACAGGCTCGAATGCCGGAATATCCGCCGCCGCGTCCTCCGTCACGACATGATCGGGGTGCGCCATCTGGCCAACCCCATCGAACAGTTCGATCCGCCCAGAGATGATGCGCCGCTCTCCTGTCGGGAGCAGCTTTTGCAGGAAATCCCCGCGGGCGTGGAAAAAAACGAGTTGAAAGTTCGTCTCGCTGTCCGTCACGGTCACGCGGTAGGGGCGGTTCTTGCTGGCCGGGACGTGATGCGCGCCGATGGTCACGGCGACGGTTACGGTGCAGGGCGGTACGACGTCGCGGATGCTGGCGCGGACCTGCCGGTCGATGCCGCCCTGCGGCAAGGTAAACAGCATGTCGCGGGGCCGGGTGATGGCCATATGTTCCAGCAATTGCGCAGTCTTGGCACCTACCCCCTTCAGCGCGATCAACTCGCCAAACAGGGGAAATAAAACCTCTGGCCGGCCGCTCATGCGTCACCAATCAGCGACAGCCAGCCGTCTTCATCGATGGTTTCAACGCCAAGATCGGCCGCTTTTGCCGCCTTGGACCCTGCCCCCGGCCCCGCGATCAGCAGATCGGTTTTCGCACTGACAGAGCCCGCGACCTTGGCACCAAGCGCCTCGGCCCGGGCTTTCGCCTCGGCCCGGGTCATCTTTGCTAGGGTACCGGTAAAGACGACTGTCTTGCCAGCAACCGGGCTGCTGGACGCGGCGCGGCGCGGCGCGGGCTGCACGCGCAGTTGCGCAACCAGCCGGTCAATCGAAGCGCGCTCTGCCTCTTGCTGAAAAGTCGTGACGAGCGAGACCGCAACCGTCGCGCCAATCCCCTCGATCCCGATCATCTCGTCCCAAGGGGCTTTTGCATCCAGATCGACGCCCTTCCAAGACAGATCACGCGCCGGTTTCAACCGTGCACGGCGCCCCTCGTCGGCGGCGGCGGCACGCTCTGTGACTTCAGCTGAATCAGCATCCAGATGCGCCCGGGCCGCAGGCCGCGCCGCATCGACGTTGGCCACCAGCGCATCCCAGGTGCCGAAATGCTGTGCAAGATCAGCGGCGGCGACCTCTCCGACATGGCGGATGCCAAGGGCGAAAATCAGGCGGTTCAAGGGGATATCGCGTTTATCATCAATCGCTTGAAACAGGTTCCGGGCGCTGGTTTCGCCAAAACCATCGCGGTTAGCCAGCTTGGTCAGTTGCGCCCCATCCCGCGCCTTCAGCGTAAAGATATCAGCCGGCTCGCGGATCGGCAGGCTGGCATCGGCAAAGAAGTATTCGACCTGCTTTGCGCCTAGCCCTTCGATATCAAAGGCCGCTCGGCCAACAAAATGTCGCAACTTTTCAATTGCTTGCGCAGGACAGATCAGACCGCCCATACAACGGCGCACGGAATCGCCATCCTCGCGGACAGCGTCCGACCCACATTCGGGGCACCGGATCGGAAAGGCAAAGGGCACCGCGTCCGCAGGCCGGCGCGCGGGGTCGATGTCGCGAATCTTCGGGATGACGTCGCCAGCGCGGTACACCTCGACCCAGTCGCCGATACGGATATCGCGGCCATCCCTGATTGCGGTGCCATCGCTGGCGCGGCCGGCGATGTAATCTTCGTTATGCAAGGTCGCGTTAGATACGACCACACCGCCGACGGTGACGGGCACCAACCGCGCAACCGGCGAAAGCGCCCCTGTGCGACCAACCTGAATATCGATCCCCTCCAGCTGCGTCCAAGCACGCTCTGCCGGGAATTTATGTGCGATGGCCCAGCGGGGTGTCGTCGACCTGAACCCAAGACGCCGCTGCAGCGCAAGGTCATCCACTTTATAGACAACGCCGTCGATGTCGTATCCCAGCGCCGCACGGTCCGCGGCTATCCTGTTGTAATGATTTATCATCTGCGCGGGGCTATCACACAGGCAGGTCAGGGGGTTCACGTCGAAACCAAGCACGCCCAGACGCTCAATCGCGGCGCTTTGCGTGTCAGCCAACGCCTCTGACACCTCGCCCCACGCATAGGCAAAAAAGTGCAGCGTGCGCGCGGCGGTAATGCTGGGGTCCAATTGCCGAAGCGACCCAGCGGCAGCGTTGCGCGGATTAGCAAAGGTCTTTGCCCCCGCCTGCTGCTGCCGCACATTCAGCGCCGCAAAATCATCATGGCGCATATAAACTTCGCCGCGCACCTCGAGGATATCCGGGGTTCCCGTAAGTATGTGCGGGATTGAAGCAATGGTTTTTGCATTCGCCGTCACATTTTCGCCCACGGCACCATCGCCCCGCGTCGCAGCGTATAGCAGGACGCCATCCACATAACGCAGCGAAAGAGACAGGCCGTCGATCTTAGGCTCTGCCGTGTAGGTGAGCGGCGCATGGCCGGAGAGGCCCAAGTACCGCCGGATCCCGGCATCAAAATCGTCGATATCTTCGTCCGAGAAGGCATTGGCCAAGGACATCATCCGTTGGGTATGAGTGATCTTGCCAAAGCCTTCAGCAAGCGCGGCACCGACCTGATCGCTTGGCGAATCTGCACGCTTCAACGCGGGAAAGGCGTCCTCGATCGCAGCGTTTCGGCGGCGCAGCGCGTCGTATTCCGCATCACTCATGACCGGCGCGTCATCAGTGTTATAGGCCGCATTCGCAAGGTGCAGCAGCGTCGCAAGGCTGTCTAATTCCTTCGCTGCCTGCGCCTGCGTCAGAGTAGCCGGCTCCATATCCTGAAAATCATCCACGGCATCGCCTTGCGGCGCAGTCTTGCCTGCGTCTTTCAAACTTGCCATGTCGCAGCCTCCGGTCGGGTTCGTCCGCGGATGCGGTTCGGCCGAAATCTAAAGCGACACCGTTCAGACGTCCAGCCGCACCCTGCCCCCTTCAGCGGACAAACTGTGGCTGAACACCATATCTTCACGCACCCACGGCGAGCGGCGGAGCCTTGCCAGATTGCGCATCGGCGTCGCGCAGAACATATCCCCGGCCCCAAACGGATTCGAGAAAATTCTCGCCGCCCGTGGCTTCGGAGAGTTTCTGGCGCGATTTGCAGATAAAAACGTCAATGATCTTGAGCTCTGGCTCGTCCATGCCACCATATAGGTGGTCCAGGAACATTTCCTTGGTCAGCGTCGTGCCCTTGCGCAGGCTCAGCAGCTCCAGCATCTGATATTCTTTGCCGGTCAGGTGCACGCCACGGCCCTCAACCTCGACCGTTTTGGCATCCAAGTTCACGGCGATGCTGCCAGTCTTGAAAGTAGACTGCGCGTGACCTTTCGACCGGCGGATGATAGAAGCAATGGGTGCGACGAGTTCCTCTCGGTGGAACGGTTTGGTCAGGTAGTCGTCAGCACCAAACCAAAATCCCTTAAGCTTGTTTTCAGTATCGTCCTCGCTAGACAGGATCAGGATCGGCGTATCAATCCAGGCCAGACACAGCTGGCGCAACACTTTATGGCCGTTCATATCCGGCAGGTTCAGGTCCAGCAGGATTAAATCGTAATCATACAGTTTTGCCAGATCGATGCCTTCTTCCCCCGTGTAGGTGGAATAGACATTCAAATTATCATAACCCAGCATCAAGTCGGTGCTTTTCGAGGTGGTGGGATCATCTTCGACCAACAGTACACGCATCGGGGTTCTCCGATTCGTTATGACCTGGTCACTTTGGCGTCCGATGATTAACTCTTCTTTGCCGGATCACTGAAATGTGAACAATCGCCCTTAAGTTGTCTATACCGTTGTAGCGCTGTCGCCTTCAGCGCGTCCTGACCATACATCCGCACCGCGTTTTCCCATTAACCAAATTCATCATCCGATAACGAATATGTTTGCAAAGCCAGATTCCGCCCGATCAAGCCATATGTGATTGCAGCCACCACAGCCGCCTTGCGTGATGCGACCCAGCACCACGTGCGGGCGGGTGGCAGGTCGGCGCGTCTCATTACGGACCCGTCCGGCAACGTGACGGATCGCGGTCAGTCAATTTTCTTCAGATACATACATCACCCTTTCCGGTGTCCCCCGGCCAATTGGTCGCGCAAATCCCTTAAGGACTGGTAAGCTCGGTCACTTGGGTATATCGGGCATTTTCTTATATATTAGCTTAAGCCGTCCAAAAGGTGTGCGATGTCCCTTGATCAGCCGCTGAATTCCCTTGGTTTTGCCAAGCCCCCCGCGCAGACCCGCGTTGTTGTCGCCATGTCCGGCGGGGTCGACAGTTCTGTCGTCGCGGCCCAACTGGCCAGCGAAGGCTATGATGTCGTTGGCGTCACGCTGCAGCTGTATGACCACGGCGCGGCGCTCGCTAAAAAGGGTGCCTGCTGCGCTGGACGCGACATTCAGGATGCCGCCCGCGTGGCCGAAGCGATGGGCTTTCCACACTATGTGCTGGACTACGAAAACACGTTCAAAGAGGCCGTGATCGACGATTTCGCCGACAGTTATCTGGCGGGCGCGACCCCCGTGCCCTGCATCCGCTGCAACGAGCGGGTCAAGTTCAAGGACTTGCTACAGACCGCGCGAGAACTGGACGCCGACTGCATGGCTACCGGGCACTATATTCAACGCAAAATGGGCGATGATGGCGCAGAGCTGCATCAGGCCGCCGACGCGAACCGCGATCAAAGCTATTTCCTGTTTTCAACCACAGCAGAGCAGCTGGATTACCTGCGTTTTCCGCTGGGCCACCTGCATAGCAAGGCCGAAACCCGCGAGCTTGCCCAGCGTTTTGGGCTGACCGTGGCAGACAAGCCGGACAGCCAGGACATCTGTTTTGTGCCCAATGGCAACTATGCCGCCGTGATCGAAAAGCTGCGCCCCGGCGCGGCAGAGCCGGGCGACATCGTGGACGTGAACGGCACCGTTCTGGCGCAGCATCGCGGCGTCATTCACTATACTATCGGCCAGCGCCGCGGCCTTGGTATCGGCGGCCTGACCAATCCACTTTATGTGGTGAAGCTTGATGTGGACGCACGGCACGTCGTCGTCGGCTCCAAAGAGATGCTTGCCACCCGCCGGGTGCCAATCAGGGAAATCAACTGGCTGGGCGGCGGCGATTTTCTGGCCGGCGGCACGCGCACGATTGCAGTTAAAGTTCGGTCGACCAAGCCGCCCGTCGATGCGGTGCTGCACCCGATTTCAGACACCGAGGCCGAGGTCGAGTTGCTGGTGGCCGAAGAAGGCGTAAGCCCGGGACAGGCCTGCGTGTTCTATGATCCGGAAAGCAGCCGCGTGCTTGGCGGGGGCTGGATCTGGCGCGGCCGCTGATCTGTAGGCCAAAAAGTTTTAGCTATACTCCGGGTCCCGCAGGAGCCTAATTTGATGGTTTGACGGCTGGGTCTAAAACGATTCAGTTTTGCATATGATCCACCCCGGCTTTATTTCCGCATCAGAACGCCTTGAGCTTGAGGCTTGCGTGCGTCGTCAGCGCGAAGACCACGGCATTGCCCGTCAGGCAACTGCGATGCTACTGCTCGACGACGGCAAGTGCTGCCAAGAGATTTCAGATTTCCTGTATCTCGACGACGACACCATCCGTGGCTGGTATAAAAGCTACCGGCAAGATGGCTGGGAGGCACTTGCCTTTGATGGCTGGAAGGGTGGCCAGTCCCGTATGACGCAGGCGCGAGAAGCTGCGTTGTGTGCGTGGCTGGAAGCGCGCTTCTGTCGCTCAACGGCCGAGATCCGTGCCCATATCTGTGCTGAATTTGGTCTGGATTACTCCCATTCCGGCTGCATCAAGCTTCTGTCCCGGCTGGGCTTTGAATACCGCAAACCCAAACCCCTTCCGCGCGTGGCATCAGAGGAAAAGCAGGCCGCTTTCATCGCATCACATGAGAAGCTGATGCGGGGGCTACCGGCAGATGAAGCCGTATACTTCGACGATGCGGTCCATCCGGAATACCAGACCAAGCCTGCATTTGGCTGGGTGAAGGTGGGATCCAATCCTGCAGTTCTCAGCACGGCAGGGCGTGGTCGTGTGAACATTCATGGGGCTGTGAATCTTGAGAACTTCGATGCACCTTTTGTCGAGCCCACAACCGTTGATGGGGTCAGTGCAACACAGCTTCTGACCAAGATCGAAGTGCGCAATGCTGACAAGCGCATCATTCATGTCATCTGGGACAACGCGGCCTACCACAAAGGGCCCGATGTCATCTGGCGGAATTTAGGATGTGCCTTCATTCCCAAATTCAGCCCGTAAAGCATTGCCGTGCTGGTCCAGTGCCGGCATCGTGCCACGATCCATTCTGCGCACTCCATCGAACCGAGCGGCAGGGGCGGGCAGCGTGACATCGGTGCCGTCAGGGGTTGTCACAATCGATGTGGATAAATGCGGATGTGCTATTAAGCCGTGCATGTCGTTGACGTTTGCAAAGGCGATGTCGGCGGCCAGTAGGCGCTTTGACATGACCTCGGCACTATGGCGGGCCATGACGTCGGATGTGATCTTGTCGACTATCTCTCGATGTTGGACGCGCGCGGTGTTCGTGGCGGTTTGCGGATTGGTGGCCAAGTTTGGCTGGCTTAGGATCTGATCTGCAAAAAGCGTCCATTCCCGGTCGTTCTGGATAGACAGCAGTAACGGCTGGCCATCGGCAGTGGTATACACTCCGTAGGGAGAGATTGACGGATGTGCCAATCCCACGCGTGGCGGCGGTGTGCCTGCGGCGGCGTGCAGGAACGGTACTGCCAGCCAGTCGGCTATAACGTCGAACATTGATATGCGAATGTCGGTGCCATGTCCCGAAATGCTGCGCGCTATTAGCGCCTCTAGAATGGCGGCGTGGGCTGCGGCACCGGTTGCAATGTCCACCACCGATATGCCCACCCGCGAAGGCTCTGATGGCCCGCCCGTGATGCTGCACAGGCCTGCCTCTGCTTGTATCAGAAGATCGTAGGCCTTACGCTGCGCATACGGGCCGGTGTCGCCGTAGCCGCTGATCGCACATGTGATCAGGCGGGGATTTCGCGAACGCAGGGCGTCTGGGTCCAGCCCTTTGCTGCGCAGTGTGCCCGGTTTGAGGTTCTGCACGACGATATCTGCTGCATCCGTGATTGAGAGCAGCAGCGCTTTGTCAGCTTTGGTGTTCAGATTCAGAGCAATGGATTCTTTGCCACGGTTCAGCCATAAAAAATAACTACTCTCGCCTGCTGCAGCCTGATCGTAACCGCGGGCAAAATCCCCATCGGGGCGTTCAATCTTAATGACCCGAGCCCCAGCATCCGCAAGCCGCGATGTGCAAAAAGGTGCCGCGACTGCCTGCTCGATTGCGACAACCAAGAGACCCTCTAGTGGAGCCTTTGTCATGAGTGCACCCTTCCTTTGTTTCAGTCTTCCGTCGACCATAATGCGTCAGATATTATGCTCCTATGGCGTTATCGTCATTTCAGGAATGCTATTGCGGCATGGCGTTCGGGCTTACAGGGTGGTGCCCAACCAATCCTTAGATTTGACCAGGGCGTGGACTTCAGTAATCAGAAAGTCGGAGAACACTGTGCTCAGTCGCGATTCCGGGCGATTGAGCGGCGACATCAGGATCAGTGAGCGGTTAATGTTTGCTTCGGCAAACGGGCTTGCTACCAGTCTGCCTTCATTTACCAAATCGATAACGCTGCCCAGAGGCAGGACAGTTGCGCCGAGCCCCTTTTCTACAAAAGAGAGGATCGTCGGCAGCACGTCGATTTCCAACTGTACATCAAGAGACACACCAGCCTGTCGCGCGAAATAGTCTACCCTGCCGCGCAACCCATGGTCCGGATTGGGGAGGATCATCGGCAGAGACAGTGCATCGCGCAGTGACAAAGGGTTTGCATCGGCATTGGGATCTTTTGCTGAACGCACCAAATATAGCGTTTCGAGTATGATGGGTTTGGTGCGGATCGACGGCGCGGTTTGGCCCTCGTAGGCGACACCCAAGTCGATTTTACCGCGAATAAGCCAATCCTGCACATAGCCGCTAAATCCCGAGACGATGCGCAGCTTCACGTCTGGAAAGGCTTCCATCGATTTTGTGATAAGATGCGTCGCAAGCATGGCTGCGACAGTCGGCGGCAGGCCCAGCGTCAGTGTGCCTGTTGGCATCTTGCCCTGGCCTGACAGGTCACGTGTCATGTCTTCGATGTCTTCCAAAATAAGCTTGGCGCGGCTCGCGAACTTAATGCCTTCCATTGTCGGTTTCACGCCGCGCCCGTTGCGGCGAAGCAGGGATACTCCCAATTCGAGTTCAAGCGACTTGACTTGGCGGCTGAGCGCAGGCTGTGCGATAGCTAGCCGCTCTGATGCGGCGGTTATGCTTCCCAATTCGACGATATGGATGAAATTTCGTAACTGCCGTAGATCCAAGGTATGCCTCAAAAGTATCGCTGATATGTTTACAATACTCTTGCAACATGGCTGGCCGTCTTACAACCTTGACACCGAAGGCCGCCGAAAAAGGTACGGACCGCGCGGGGAGGAGACCGTCGGGACTGCGGCCGAAGGCGAATACCCTCAATAAATCTGGAGAGATGCAATTACTTTTAATTTCGGTATCGGTGCGGTGATTGCTGCTTTGATGAGCCTCACGGCAATACCCGCCGCGGCGCAGGATTTGCCAGATAGCATGATTTGGACCTCATACGACGTAGGCTCGACAGGCGATTCTGAGGCATCGGCCATTGCTTGCGCGTTCAGTAAGGCATTCGGAACCTGCGTGTGAATACAGCCTTCTGGTTCTGGCATCGGCCGCTTGCAGCCCCTGCTTCAGGGACGTGCAGACTATGCCTTCCTTGCGACTGAGGCGTTCTTCCTCGGCGACGGGGCCTATCATTTCGCGACACCGTTTCGGGGTCCAGCGGATCATCCGAAAGGTGGCGCACCTCGACGACGGTATGTCGTGCCCCAATAGCCATGAGCGGGTTAAAATTGCGCGCAGCGCCATGGTACGACAAGTTACCCCAAGGATCGCCCCTTTCCGCGCGAAGAATAGCGACATGAGCGGGCAGCGGGTGTTCACTATCGCTCCCGGTACCGCATTTTTCGATCATTACAACAGCTTTGCGATGATGCGCGGCGGGCACCTCGATATCACGGTGCTTGGTGCTTATCAGGTCGCGGAGAACGGTGATCTGGCGAACTGGGCGACGGATGACGAGTCTTTTCCGCCTGCCGTAGGCGGCGCGATGGATCTGGTTGTCTGCGTGCCTACGATTTTCATCATGATGAGGCACGTTGGCCGCAAAGGTGAACCCAAACTGTTGGAACGCTGTACTTATCCGTTGACCGGCATGGGTGTCGTCAGCCGGGTCTACACCGATCTGGCTGTGCTGGATATCACGCGAGAGGGGTTCCGAAGCGTGGAACTGGCCCCCGGCAATGATTTCGACACTGTGCAGCGCCTGACCGGTGCGCGCATCCTGACCTGAGAAATGAGTGAACGGGCCCACGGCCCAAGGAGAGACCCAAGTGAAGACGTCAGCCCCCACCACCCACGATGACCTGCGCGATGCGCTTCGCGCACTTTGTGCTGAATTTCCGCCAGAGTATCACCGCGCTCATGGCGCTGCGGAAACTTATCCCGAAACTTTCATAGACGCGCTGACAAAAGCGGGCTGGCTGGCGGCGATGATTCCAGAGGAGTTCGGAGGATCCGGGCTGGGCCTGACTGAAGCGTCCATTGTGATGGAAGAAATCAACCGCAGCGGCGGCAATGCTGGTCACTGTCACGGCCAGATGTACAACATGAGCACGTTGCTGCGCCACGGATCGGATGCGCAGAAAAAGAAATATCTGCCCCGTATCGCCAGCGGTGAGTTGCGCCTGCAATCAATGGCGGTGACAGAACCGACAACTGGCACGGATACGACTAAACTAAAAACCACCGCTCGCAAGAAAGGCGACGTCTACGTAATTAATGGTCAAAAGGTCTGGATCAGCCGTGTTCAGCATTCGGACCTGATGATCCTGCTGGCCCGCACCACCCCCCTGTCAGAGGTCAAGCGCAAGTCCGAAGGACTATCGGTCTTCTTGCTCGAACTCGATCAGGTCATCGGTAAGGGAATGGAGGTCAAACCGATCCCAAACATGGTGGGCCACGAGACGAACGAGTTGTTTTTTGATGACCTGGAAATTCCCGCCGAGAGTTTGATTGGCGAGGAAGGGCAGGGCTTTCGCTATATTTTAGATGGGTTGAATGCAGAGCGGTCATTGATCGCTGCTGAATGCATTGGTGATGGTTATTGGTTTATCGACAAGGCCCGCACCTACGCGAACGAGCGCGAGGTTTTTGACCGGCCCATTGGGCGCAATCAGGGTGTCCAGTTTCCGATCGCCCGTGCCTTTGTAAATATCGAAGCCGCAAACCTGATGCGGTTTGAAGCATGCCGCCGGTTCGACGCCAACGAAGCCGCAGGCGCGCAGGCTAATATGGCCAAGCTTTTGGCGGCCGATGCCTCTTGGGAGGCCGCTAATGTCTGTCTTCAGACCCACGGCGGATTTGGGTTCGCGCAGGAATACGATATCGAGCGCAAGTTCCGCGAAACGCGGCTGTATCAAGTCGCACCGATCTCGACCAACCTGATACTCAGCTATGTGGCTGAGCATATTCTCGACTTGCCGCGCAGCTTTTGACGCGCATGGCAGAGAACCTTCCCAATCTTGACCATCTGCAGAAATGGGTGGGCCGCGAAGACGTCGCGCAGGACCTTGTGACACAGAGTCTGATCGACCGGTTTCGTGCTACGTTGCCGGCCTGGCTGTATGATGCTGGTGACGCGGCCCCCCTTGGGCTGCATTGGTGCTTGTTTGCGCCCAACGTTCCAACTGACAACCTTGGGCCAGACGGGCATGGTGCGCACGGTGAATTTCTGCCTCCTGTCCCATTTGAAAGCCGCATGTGGGCGGGCGGGCAATTGCAATTCCACGCGGCGATCCACGCCGGGGATATCGTGGTGCGCACGTCGCGAATTGCCTCAGTGGCTGCGAAAGCCGGCCGCAGTGGCCCGCTGGTTTTCGTTAAGGTGGCGCATGAATACGGCGTTGGCGCAGTGCGCGTCATAACAGAACGACAAGACCTCGTCTTTCGCCCTATGCAATCAAAGCAACTTGCGGCTCTGGCGTTCATTGAGAACGGTGTCGAGGGGTCATTCACAGGCGATGCGGTGACGCTATTCCGATACTCTGCGTTGACGTTCAACAGCCACCGCATCCACTACGATTACCCCTATGCCACGCAGGTCGAAGGCTATGCTGACCTTGTCGTGCACGGTCCTTTGCAAGCGACTTTGCTTATGAACGCCATGGCTCGTGATATGGGTAACCCGATGGTTAGGCTGGCTTATCGCGGCGTATCTCCCCTGACCGCCAATACTCCGGCCGCACTTGAACGGCGTGACGGCACATACCTGCTGAAAAAACCGGACGGCACGGCTACTTTTGAAGCCTACCCTATCCCTTCGGAGACATCACCATGACCAACCTCGTAGCCCAACTGAAGGCCGATCTGGCGCTACCATTGATAGCAGCGCCAATGTTCCTTGCGTCCGGGGTCGACCTTGTCGTTGCGCAGTGCTGCGGCAGGGTGATCGGCACGTTCCCGTCACTGAATGCGCGGCCCGCTGAAGCATTTGACGATTGGCTGACCGAAATTGAAACGCGGCTGGCACAGTTTACGGCAACAACAGGCCGGATCCCTGCGCCTTTTGGCGTTAACCTGATCGTCAACGCCTATAATGACAGAATGGAACAGGACCTTGCCACGATCGTGCGCCACAAGGTGCCGCTGGTTATTACGTCGTTGTCCGCGCCCGACCAAGTCGTCGAGGCGGTGCACAGCTACGGCGGGTTTGTCTTTCACGACGTCATTAAAGCGCGTCACGCGCGGCGCGCGATCAAGTCAGGTGTCGACGGCCTAATTCTGGTTGCAACCGGTGCCGGGGGTCATGGTGGAATCCTAAGTCCCTTTGCACTGATCGAAGAAGTTCGCGCCTTCTGGGATGGACCGCTGGTTCTGTCAGGGGCCATCGCTAATGGGCGCGCTGTGCTGGCCGCCGAAGTCCTTGGCTGCGATTTTGCGTATGCTGGCACGGTTTTCATACCTACTTTGGAATCCATCGCCCCTGATAGGCACAAAGACATGGTTGTGGCCGCCGCCGCAGAAGAGATATTGTTCACGCCTATGTTTTCGGGGACGTACGGCAATTACCTGACTGCCAGCATTGAAGCGGCGGGCGTCACGCAGCAAGATGCACGCACATGCCAACCCCGGCCCATGACTGCTAAGGATGATCCGAACCGCCCGAAGGCTTGGAAAGACGTCCTAAGCGCGGGGCAGGCGGTCGGTCAAAGTCATAAGATACAGTCCACCGCGGCCGTCATCGCGCGATTGGCTGACGAATACCACGCCGCCCGTGCACGACTGAAAACTTGTTAGGTTGCAATATGTGGCGATCCGTCGTTCCTGACAGTCGTGGCAGCAACGCGTTCAGG
>CAWUXN010000257.1:0-6296 GCA_963926415.1 uncultured Loktanella sp. | reverse complement strand
TTGTCGCAGCCTTCCTGCACCGTCAGGAACGCGGCAGGCGCGCGCTTCATCTTCGTCCGGGCCTTGAGGGTGTCGAATTTGTCGTCCTCGGGAAAATCCGTATCTAGCGCCTTGGCCCCGCCGCGCACAGCACGGTCCATCGCGGGCAAGCGGTGATAACTTTGTGGGCCGACCACCAGATCAACCATCGGCGCACGGCGCATGATCTCTTCGCCCTCGGCCTGGGCCACGCATCCCGCGACGCCAATCTTCAGATCAGGCTTTGCGTCTTTGAGCGCCCGCATCCGCCCCAGTTCGGAATAGACCTTTTCAGCAGCCTTTTCACGAATATGGCAGGTGTTCAGCAGAATCATGTCCGCGTCTTCGGGACGATCTGTCGTCACATAGCCTTCGCCGCCGAGCGCTTCCGTCATACGCTCTGAATCGTAAACGTTCATCTGGCAACCATAGGTCTTGACGAAAAGCTTGCGTGGCGCGGACATGGGCAGGACCTGACAAAAAGGGACGATCCCTTCCATAACGCTTGGGCGGCGGGCTTGCAATGCAGGGGAATTTCGCGGAACTTGCGAGCGACCTCCCGACTTGGCGCACCCATGACGTTTCCCAGTCTATCCGACTTTTTGCAAAATGGCCGTGCGGCGCTGGCCAAGGACCCGATCGCGATCATTCTGATGGAGAATAATATCGAGGTGGATAGCACATTGCGCCACCATTCGGTCTTTGGGTTTCGGCAGGTCATCGCAATTGGCAAATCCGATATTGTTGTAGCCCCTGATCTGGCCGCGCAAATCACGCGGGTCAATTATGACGCCTTAACGGAAAACGCCCTGATCGACGCGGTCAACGGCGTGATAGAGGCCGCACCGGCGCAATCGATCTTTTACGGCTACAACATCAAATATCTGTTTTCCCCTTCTGCGAGACCTGGGTCGTTGGTGAAATGCTTGTCTTTTCGGTGGAACAGCGGCGCGACAGTCTGCTGACCTAAGTCGTCGACCTTTATGCTAGCGATCTGGGCGCTCATCCCACCGCCGTCAGCCTGCAAGACGCCCACCTGGAGAAGTCCGGCTATTACGCGCAGGCCCGAAACGACAAGGATGATAATTTTTGCGAACGCCAGCTGGATTTCTTCGACGGTTTGCGATGGCGGTTCGAGGAACACATCCCCGCGCCGCGCCACCGCATCGATCGCATCTCTCTGTTCCACGCCCGGACAGGTCTGCGACTACGCAGCGATCACACATTTAATGAGCCCGAATACAACACCTTTGCCTGCCCGTAGCACAACAGCCTGACTGCGACTCTGTGTTCTTTCCGAACAGCCAAGGCGCTGCGCCGCAATCCGGGATCATCGGCGCACATCAAGACGCTCCACTGGCACAACTCTTCGGCGTTCCAATGGCATTCCCAACAATTGCTGGACCTGGGCCTGATGGAGCCGGGACAGTGGTTCTAAACCCGCTGCCGCATCCTACCGCCCGCCATCGATGACACGCAGCTTAGGGGCGTTGCCACCTCCGCCGCGCAGGGCCGCTTGGCTGGCTTTGGAACATTGCCCGTCTTCAGCATGACGTACCAGCCCGGCATGAACGGGTGCGCATTCGATCAAGTCTCGGTACTCGGCCAAATCGGCCAGCGACAAAATGGGGCGCTCCCAGATCCGGCGCTGCCAGATGGACCCTTTGCGCCCCGCAGGCCGCTGTTCCGGCATGTACCGCGCAAAATTTGATCAAATGGAATGCCCGCGAGAGGTATAGTTTTGATCGCCCGGCGGCAGGGTCCAGAGCAAATGCATCCAGTCCAACAGTACCACTGCATCGCCAATGACAAAAGGGCGGCTAATTCGGCATATACTTACCGAAAGGCCCAGCGGTTAAATTTGCCGCTTCAACCGGTCCGATCCCGCCTCAGCCAGCCGGAATGTAAGAAAAATGTGCGAACTCCCGGCAGCACCCGGCGTTCCGAAATGACCATGCCTCCAAATGCCGCGCGAAAAGTTAACGGGCCCTTAACACTTTGCCGATTATGTTTAGCTGCGGCGCAGCCGGATCACAACATCCACAGCCACAATCTGCGCGCCACTGGGGGCCTGGGGCAGCCTGCGGATATCCAACGCCTCGCGGGGGGCATCGGTCAGTTCTGCCGTGTCTTCCCAATAAAAATGCGGATGATCACACATGTCAGTGTCGAAATAGCTTTTCGCGCCATCGACCGTGATTTCGCGCAGCAGGCCAGCCTCGCAGAACGCACGCAGGGTGTTGTAGACCGTGGCCAGCGACACCCGTTCATCACAAATCGCGGCGGCAGCGAACAGACCCTCTGCCGTGGCGTGACGATTCATGCCATCCCCTACCAGCAAGGCGGCCAGCGTCACGCGCTGACGGGTCGGACGCAGGCCAACTCGCGCCAGCCAATGGCTTGCGGTGTCGGTTGTATCCGGCGAAATGTTGGCAAAATCACTCATGACTTTCTACATATCGGATCAAGGCCCTGCGGATCAACGTCTTTCCTGCATCGGCGCAAGGCTTGCCCTTGCAAAGGCCGCAATGCTAGACGTGACAGCCAACACCCAAACCCGCCCCCGGCGCAAAAAGCGCCCCGACCGGACACTAAGGATCGCCATGGCCGAGTATCCCACCCACTTCGACAAAGACGCCCTTCTGGCCTGTTCAAGGGGCGAACTCTTTGGCCCCGGCAACGCGCAACTGCCCGCGCCGCCGATGCTAATGATGGACCGGATCACCGATATTTCCGGCGACGGCGGAGCCCACGGCAAAGGTCATGTGATCGCTGAATTTGATATAACTCCAGACCTGTGGTTCTTTGACTGCCACTTTCCCGGCAACCCAATCATGCCCGGCTGCCTTGGCCTTGACGGCCTGTGGCAGCTGACCGGCTTCAACCTGGGCTGGCGCGGCTGGCAAGGGCGTGGCTATGCCTTGGGTGTCGGCGAGGTCAAGTTGACCGGCATGGTCCGGCCCGACCGCAAACGCCTGACCTACAAGATCAACTTCACCAAGGCGATCCAGACCCGCCGCCTGACCATGGGCGTCGCTGACGGCATCGTCGAGGCGGATGGCGAAGTCATCTATATCGTCAAGGACATGAAGGTCGCACTGTCAGAAAGCTGACTATTTCTGTGCCGGACGATACAGCAAAATTACCATAAAAAAGCCTGTTGTGTGATGCTTCACATAACAGGCTTTGAATTGTTAAGGATGCCCAATTCGACCTATAATCTTGAGCATCGAACTTACTCAGGCCGAATTGTCGGACAACGCCAATCGTCGCAATCCGAAAAAATAGCGTTTTAGATAGGATTGATCGAGTATGTTGCTACTGCGCTGTAGGGCAGGTTTGGAATATAAGATTGCGTGCCGCCACCGGACAGATTGCCTTTGCCCGACGTTTCAACAGCAGAACCGCTCTGGCTTGCCCCGGCACCCTTGCGCCCGATCCCCTTAAAACCACCGAACCAGCCATAGACCGGTTCCGCCGATTCAATCTCAAGCAAGAAAGCCAGTGAGTTCCAGTCTTCTTTGACCGCCGACGTCATGCGGCCCCATTCACGCTCTGAAACACCGTTTGCTTCGGCCATTTTTAGTTTTTGAACCAGCCCCCCATCGTGCTTGAAGGGCAGCGAGGCTGTCCACCACGGGCTTATTTGAAAATCAGCGGCAACAGGCCCAAATTCCGAAGAGAGGGTGGGGGTAACCATTGAGTTTGTAAATCTTCATGCCTCTGGGCAGCAGGTCTTTTGATGGAGGACCGAACATCAGTTGAAAGGCATCCGCAACTTTGGTTCCAGCGACTGCATCAACCGGGATGGCACCAACCTGTCGCCAGTCCATTTCTTCGCTCATCGGCATTCAGCTCTCGTAACAGATGCAGATCAAACGGATGACCTCGACTACAAATCGAATGTTTAAGGGTCTTACTTTATGTGAGGTACACAAGCTTCCTACGCTGGATGGACAACGGTCGAGTCGAATATGAGCATATTAAAAGTTAAAGCCCGATCCATTGTCCTCAACAGGCACTTCGCGTTCCCCGAAACCAGCAGAACAACCAAGGTTCGGTCGGAAACAAAAATTATGGACTTTGCTTAAAAATTGACAATAAAGACCTGATGAAATCCAGTCAACATTGGCACTTGACCGACCTGTCCTGCGGCAGATTTCATGCAATCCGAAGGCAACGCACGCGCTAGCCGACCTATCTGGTTGCGGAACAGCACCGCGGTGACCTAAACAGAAAGCGTCAATGAAGGAGTGCGCCATGCGTCGCGTCGTCATCACCGGTTTGGGAATTGTATCCCCCATCGGGAATAATGCCGAAGAAGTCACCGTCAGCTTGAAAGCGGGAACCTCTGGCATCGAAGCCAGCTCCGACATGGCAGAACGCGGTTTCCGCAGCCAGATCGCAGGAACGCTTAAGATTGATGTGGCTGACCACATCGACAAGCGGACCCTGCGGTTCATGGGCCCCGGTGCCGCCTATGCCTATATCTCTATGTCGCAGGCGATTGCGGACGCTGGCCTAACCAATGACCAGATCGTCAATCCGATGACCGGCGTGATTGCCGGATCGGGAGGGCCGTCCACCAGCGCCATGTTCGCCGCCCACCAGACTGTGCTGGCCACCGGCGCGACCAAGCGGATCGGGCCTTTTGCCGTCCCCAAGACGATGTCTTCGACCGTCAGCGCAAACCTTGCGACAGCGTTCAAGATCAAGGGCATGAACTTTTCCATCACTTCTGCCTGCTCGACCTCCCTACATTGCATTGGGATGGCGGCGCAGCAGGTCGCCCTTGGGACGCAGGACATCATGTTCGCTGGCGGCGGCGAAGAGCTGGACTGGACCCTATCCTGCCTATTCGACGCCATGGGCGCGATGAGCAGCAAGTACAACGACACGCCAACCAAGGCGTCCCGTGCCTTTGACGTCGGCCGCGACGGCTTCGTCATTGCAGGCGGCGGCGGCATGGTGGTGCTGGAAACGCTTGAAGGCGCGCAGGCGCGAGGTGCCAAGATCTATGCCGAAGTGACCGGCTTTTCCGCGACATCCGATGGTGCCGACATGGTCGCCCCTTCGGGCGAAGGCGGCGAGCGTGCGATGCGGCTCGCACTCAGGACCCTGCCCGAAGGGCGCAAGGTCAGCTACATCAACGCTCATGGCACCAGCACTCCCGTCGGCGACGTGGGCGAAGTCGAAGCCGTGCGCCGCGTATTTGGTAAGGGAACCACCCCGCCAATCTCATCGACAAAGTCGATGACAGGCCACAGCCAAGGGGCGACCGGCGCGCAAGAAGCGATCTATTGCCTACTTATGCTGAAGGACGATTTCATCGCGCCGTCGATCAATGTCGAGACTCTGGATCCGGCACTGGACCCTGCAGAGATTGCCGTGACCCGCGTGGACAACGCTGGACTGGATACGATTATGACGAATTCGTTCGGGTTTGGCGGCACCAACGGTTCGATGTTGCTGTCGCGGTTCAAAGGGCAGTGAGTATGATTGAATTGAAGGGCAAACGCGGCCTGATTATGGGTGTCGCGAACGAGCGTTCAATCGCATGGGGCATCGCCAAGGCGATGGCCGGCGCTGGTGCAGAACTGGCGTTCACCTATCAGGGCGAAGCCTTTGGCAAGCGGCTGGCACCGCTGGCCGCCAGCATCGGGTCGGACATCATGATCGACGTCGATGTGACCGATGACGACAGCATGGACGCCGCGTTTCAGACGTTGAAGGATCGCTGGGGCAGCATTGATTTCGTCGTCCACGCGATCGCTTACTCGGACAAAGCCGAACTAGCGGGCCGCTTCATCAACACGACGCGTGCGAACTTCAAAAACTCGATGACGTTTTCCTGCTATTCGTTGATCGACGTGGCCAAACGCGCGTCAGAACTGATGCCAGAGGGCGGCACGATCCTGACGCTGACCTATCAGGGCAGCAACCGCGTGACACCGTTCTATAATGTGATGGGCGTCGCCAAGGCCGCACTGGAGTCTGCTGTGCGCTATCTGGCCAACGATCTGGGCCCGCAGGGTATCCGCGTCAACGCTATCAGCCCCGGCCCGATGAAAACGCTGGCCGGATCTGCCATCGCCGGCGCGCGCCGCACCTTTAAGCACACCGAACAGAACACCCCGGCCCGGTCCAACGCAACTTTGGAAGCGGTAGGCGGCACGGCGGTCTATCTGGCGTCGGACGCAGGTGCCTATACGAACGGAGAGATCATCCGCGTCGACGGCGGCTTTCACGTTCTGGGCATGCCGCAACCGGAGCATCTT
>CAWUXN010000256.1:0-4553 GCA_963926415.1 uncultured Loktanella sp. | reverse complement strand
GCCGAGCTGTTCAAGATGGAGGTGCCTGAAATATATGAGGGCATAATCGAGATTAAAGCGGTGGCCCGTGACCCCGGTTCGCGCGCCAAGATCGCTGTCATCTCTTACGACTCCAGCATCGACCCGGTCGGTGCCTGCGTTGGTATGCGCGGTTCGCGAGTGCAGGCTGTCGTGAACGAGTTGCAGGGCGAGAAGATCGACATCATCCCATGGAACGAAGACATGCCGACTTTCCTGGTGAACGCGCTGCAGCCTGCCGAAGTCAGCAAGGTCGTTCTGGATGAAGAAGCCGGCAAGATCGAAGTAGTCGTGCCCGAAGATCAGCTGTCGCTGGCAATCGGTCGCCGCGGTCAGAACGTGCGTCTGGCATCTCAGCTGACCGGTCTGGATATCGACATTCTGACTGAAGAAGAAGAATCTAAGCGTCGTCAGGCCGAATTCGAGCTACGTACCAAGCTGTTCATGGACACACTGGATCTGGACGAATTCTTCGCTCAACTGCTGGTGTCCGAAGGGTTTTCGAGTCTTGAAGAAGTCGCCTACGTTGAAGCCGAAGAGCTGCTGGTCATCGAAGGTGTCGATTCTGACACTGCCGGCGAATTGCAGGCCCGTGCCCGCGACTATCTGGAAGCGCAGAGCAAGAAGGCCCTCGATCATGCCCGCGAGTTGGGTGTCGAGGATTCGCTGGTCAACTTCGAAGGTCTGACCCCGCAAATGGTCGAGGCGCTTGCAGAAGACGGCGTCAAGACACTGGAAGACTTCGCAACTTGCGCTGACTGGGAGCTGGCCGGCGGCTGGACTGTTGTTGACGGAAAGCGTCACAAGGACGAAGGCGTTCTGGAAAAGTTCGAAGTCAGCCTAGAAGAAGCGCAGAATCTGGTTATGACGGCGCGTGTCATGCTCGGCTGGGTTGATCCGGCAGACCTTGTCAGTGGCGAAGATGATGCCGATATGGAAGAGGAGGCAGAGGCGTAAGCGCCTCTGACTTAACCTTATGACCCGTGGTGGATTGAAAAAAAACCTAGACGACGGACCGGAGCGCCGGTGCATTGTCACTGGTGAGACGCAGCCGAAGATGGGATTGATCCGCTTTGTTGTCGGGCCTGATAATCAGGTCGTGCCTGACATCTTGGGCAAACTGCCCGGACGTGGTATGTATGTCGCATCCACCCGAGATGCGCTGGACAAGGCCAAGAAGGGCCAGTTCAGCCGGTCTGCAAAGGCGCAGGTTCAGGTGCCGGATGGTATGGTAGAAGAAGTCGAACGCCAATTGGTCCGGCGCACGCTGGATCTGATCGCGATGGCCCGCAAGGCGGGCTTGGCGGTATGTGGGTTTGAAAAGGTAAAAGGCTGGTTAGCCGGGGGTGAGCATGTGCGCGTCCTTCTGCAAGCCGGTGATGGATCAGAGCGCGGCAAGGCCAAGCTTTGGACGCCCGAAGGGGCAAGGTATTACAGTTGTTTGACCGCAGCTGAATTGGGTTTGGCTTTTGGGCGGCAAAGTGTAATACATGGCGCGCTCGCGACTGGCGGACTCAGTGACCGTGTTGTAGAGGAAGCCGCAAGACTGCGCGGCCTCCGCGAGATTGAAGACGGCAATATGGCTGTCGAGAAGGATACATAGCTAGATGAGCGATACTGACGGCAAGAAACCATTGGGCCTTGGCGGGTCGCGTCCGAGCAACGTGAAGCAAAGCTTCAGCCACGGCCGGACAAAGAACGTCGTTGTGGAAACCAAGCGCAAGCGCGTTGTGGTGCCCAAGCCGGGCACGCCTGTGCCCAAGACCGGCGTAGCTGCCGGCCTGCCCGCTGGGGGTGATCCGTCCAAACGGCCTGCAGGCATTTCCGATGTGGAACTTGCCCGCCGGATGAAAGCGCTTGCGCTGGCCAAATCGCGCGAAGTCGAAGAAGCGGCCAAGCGCGAAGCTGAAGAAAAAGTTCGTGCTGAAGAGCGCGAGCGCCGCCGGGCCGAGATTGAGGCCAAAGAGGCCGAAGATCGCGTCCGCGAAGAGCGCGCCAAGGCGAAAGTCGAGGAAGAGGAAGAGAAGCGTCGCGCGGTTGATGCCGCCAGGAACGCACCTGCGCCGCAGGTTGCTGCCCCTCCGGGTCAGACCGAAGTCGATCGTCCAACGTCCAGCGCACCGCGCAAAGCGACCGAACGCGATCGCGAGGCTCAGACGCGTGACACCACGAAAGCCAAGCCCGCCCGCGAAGGTGATGGCCGCCGCGGTGGCAAGCTGACGCTGAACGATGCTCTGACTGGCCGCGAAGGTGGCCGCCAGCGTTCGATGGCGCAGATGAAGCGCAAGCAGGACCGTGCCCGCCAAAAGGCGATGGGCGGCCAGATCGAGCGTGAAAAGATCGTGCGTGACGTGCAGCTTCCAGAAGCGATCACCGTCGGCGAACTGGCGAACCGGATGGCCGAACGTACATCTGATGTAGTTAAAGAACTGATGAAGATGGGCATGATGGTCACACAGACCGAAACCATCGACGCTGATACTGCGGAAATGCTGATCGAAGAATTTGGCCACAAAGTTGTGCGCGTTTCCGACTCTGACGTCGAGCAGGTCATCGAGCAATCCGAAGACAATGCTTCCAACCTGAAGCCGCGTGCGCCGATCATCACGATCATGGGCCACGTTGACCACGGCAAGACCTCGTTGCTAGACGCTATCCGCAAAACCCGCGTTGTCGCGGGCGAAGCGGGCGGCATCACACAGCACATCGGTGCTTATCAGGTGACGACGGACGATGGATCGGTTCTGTCGTTCCTCGACACGCCGGGCCACGCCGCATTTACCTCGATGCGTTCGCGCGGTGCGCAGGTGACTGATATTGTGGTTCTGGTTGTTGCGGCTGACGACGCCGTGATGCCGCAGACGATCGAGGCCATCAACCACGCCAAGGCGGCCAAGGTACCAATGATTGTGGCAATCAACAAGATGGACAAGCCGTCGGCCAATCCGGACAAAGTGCGGACCGATCTGCTGCAGCACGAGGTCATCGTCGAGAAGATGTCTGGTGATGTGCAGGACGTGGAAGTCTCGGCTCAGACAGGCGCTGGTCTGGACAAGCTGCTCGAAGCCATCGCGCTGCAGGCAGAAATCCTGGAACTGAAAGCAAACCCCGACCGCGCCGCTATGGGTGCCGTGATCGAGGCGCAGCTGGACGTCGGCCGCGGTCCTGTGGCCACGGTTCTGGTGCAGAACGGTACACTTCGTCAGGGCGACATCTTTGTCGTTGGCGAACAGTGGGGTAAGGTCCGTGCGCTGATTGACGACAAGGGCGAGCGCGTCAAAGAGGCCGGCCCGTCCGTACCCGTAGAAGTGTTGGGCCTGAACGGCACACCGGAAGCTGGCGACGTTCTGAACGTGGTCGATACAGAAGCGCAAGCGCGTGAAATTGCGGACTATCGGATGAAGGCCGCGAAAGACAAACGCGCAGCCATTGGTGCTGCGACGACGCTGGAACAGCTGATGGCGAACGCCAAGGCTAACAAGAGCGTGTCCGAACTGCCCATCGTAGTGAAATCCGACGTGCAGGGTTCTGCCGAAGCAATCGTGCAGGCGATGGAAAAGATTGGCAACGACGAGGTGCGCGTCCGCGTGCTGCACTCGGGTGTCGGTGCCATCACTGAATCGGACATTGGCCTTGCAGAAGCGTCTGGCGCGCCAGTTATCGGCTTTAACGTCCGTGCCAACGCAATGGCGCGGAGCGTGGCCAACCAGAAGGGCGTAGAGATCCGTTATTACTCGGTCATCTATGCTCTCGTGGACGACATCAAGGCGGCGGCCTCTGGCCTGCTGTCCAACGAGATCCGCGAAAAGTTCATCGGCTATGCTAACATCAAAGAGGTCTTCAAGGTCTCGAACGTGGGCAACGTCGCGGGCTGTCTGGTCACTGAAGGCGTCGCACGTCGTTCCGCTGGCGTCCGCCTGCTTCGCGACAACGTGGTCATTCATGAGGGTACGCTGAAAACCTTGAAGCGTTTCAAGGATGAGGTTGCCGAAGTGCAGTCTGGTCAGGAATGCGGCATGGCATTCGAGAATTACGAAGACATCCGCCCTAGCGATGTGATCGAAATCTTCGAACGCGAGTCGGTAGAACGTAACCTGTAATCTTTGCGACCGTAGTATTGGAAAAGGCCCGTCAGCATTGCTGGCGGGCCTTTTTCTATAAGTTTATTTTGCCAAATGAATGGGATGCGCCGCGTGTTCGTTGCGGTCCTAGAGCCAGTCGCGCAGGATCGGGATCAACGGGATGTCGGCGGGGGGCATGGGGTATTGCGTGAGATCGTTGGCGCGGACCCATTTCAGGGTCTGCCCCTCGCGGCCCTGTGGTGTGCCTTTCCATTTGCGGCAGGCGTAGAGCGGCATGAGTAGGTGAAAGTCATTATAGGTGTGGCTGGCAAAGGTGAGCGGGGCGAGGCAGGACGCCCATGTGTCGATGCCAAGCTCTTCTTGCAGTTCCCGAATCAGGGCGATTTCCGGGGTTTCGCCGGGATCGACCTTGCCGCCGGGAAATTCCCAGAGTCCCGCGAGTGATTTACCAGC
>CAWUXN010000255.1:0-3539 GCA_963926415.1 uncultured Loktanella sp. | reverse complement strand
GAGACAGAGCAAGAGGGCGCGAAGGTCAGCATCATGACCCTGCACGGCGCCAAGGGTCTGGAATTTCCTGCCGTGTTCCTTCCGGGCTGGGAAGATGGATTGTTTCCGTCGCAGCGCAGCATGGACGAAAGCGGAGTTAAGGGCCTCGAGGAAGAGCGGAGGCTGGCCTATGTCGGCATCACGCGGGCCGAGGAGATCTGTACGATTTCCTTTGCGGCGAACCGGCGCGTCTATGGTCAGTGGCAAAGCGCACTGCCGTCGCGGTTCATTGACGAGCTGCCGGAAGATCACGTTGAAGTGCTGACGCCGCCGGGTCTGTATGGCGGCGGCTATGGCGCGGCGGGAATGGCAGCGAGCGCCAGCCCGAAGCTGCGCGAAGAAAGCATGTCGGACCTGCATCAAAAGGCCCATGATGCCAATGTCTATAACTCGCCTGGTTGGCGGCGGTTGCAGGCGCGCGGTGCGCAGCGCGGCGTGACGCAACCTGTGGAAGCCCGCAATATGGTTATTGATCTGAGCGCGGTCAGCGCCTTCACGACAGGTGACCGGGTGTTCCATCAGAAATTTGGTTACGGTGTGATCGAAGGGATTGAAGGCGACAAGCTGGACATCACCTTTGACAAGGCCGGGTCTAAGAAGGTCGTGGCTAAATTCATTGTCGCTGCCGATGCGGTTGACGACGTGCCGTTTTGATCACGTCAGCCCGTCGCTGTTTGGGCTGACGCTCGTCCCTTTAGTAGACCAGCATGGGATAAAGTGACGCAAGTAGCAGCACCGCCATCGTGATGTTGAACACGCGCAGCCGCCGCACGGTGCCCAAAAACCGGCGCACCTGCACCCCCAGCACGGCCCATACTGTGATCGATGGCAGGTTGGTAAACAAAAATATCCCCGCCACAAGCAGCGAGCCTGACCAGACGGACCAGCCTTGCGGCGCATAGGCGGTGATCGCGGTTATCGCCATGACCCATGCCTTGGGGTTGACCCATTGGAACGCCGCCGCCTGCAGGAACGTGAAGGGTTTGCCGGTGACCTGCTTCGCCTCTGGCGGCAGGGCGGTCGCGATCTTGTACGCAAGCCATGTCATGTAAAGCACGGCCCCGACGGTCAGCGCGGTGTTCAGCGCCGGATAGGTCTGGAACAGGCGTAGCAGTGCTATACCCACCATTACCACCATGAAGCTGTGGCCCAGGCTGACGCCCAGCATATGCGGCACCGTGCGGCGCAGGCCGTAGTTCGCGCCCGAGGCCATCAGCATCAAGTTGTTCGGACCGGGCGTGATCGAGCTCGCAAAGGCGAATTGCACCAGCAGGTAAAGGGTAATGGGTTCCATGCTGCCGGACTAACGGCAAAGCCCGGGCGCGGCACCTGATATATTGTGCGGGTTACAATGGGCTGCATACCGAACTCTTAAAAGCAAAAAGGCGATGCGCGGGAGGAGGTGCGCATCGCCTTTCATCTGGAATGGGAACCCTGGGGAGGAGGTCAGGGTCTCATCAATCGCCATTGCCGCAGGGAGGAGGTTGCGGCGTCAAGCTGTCCGGGTTTGCTGCGGGAGGAGATGCAGCGCCCGTATCTGGTCAAATCGGTGGCGGCCGGGAGGAGGTGACTGCCACCGATCTGTAATGGACCGCGCCGCAGGGAGGAGGTTGCGGGCCGTCCGGGTCGTAAGCCCCGCGACCAACCAGGGAGGAGGTTGGTGGCCGGAGGGCCTGTCAGAACTGCCACGGGAGGAGGTGCAGCGTTCCGATCAGAATTCTCGTCGGTGGTGGCCGGGAGGAGGTGACCACCACCGATTTGGGGTGGACTGAGCCGCAGGGAGGAGGTTGCGGTCAGTCCGGGTTTTACGAGGTCACCAGGGAGGAGGTTGGCGACCATCGGTTCATATAGGTAACTGCGGGAGGAGGTGCAGGTTCCCATATTTCTTAAACTTATTTTAAAACGGCGACCCAGGGAGGAGGTTGGGTCGCCGTCTTGTTTTGCGTGCCCACCGCAGGGAGGAGGTTGCGGCGACACGGGTCAGAAGCGGTCAGGGAGGAGGTTGACCGGTTCCGAACTGAATTACTTGCCGTAAGCGGCTTCATAAGCGATGGCGCGGATCATCGAACGGGAGATGCCCAGATCGGCCAGATCGCGGTTGTCGAGTTGCTGCAGCTCTGTCAGCGTTGTGCGATAAACCTTGCGGGCTGCCATTGCGTCGATCAGACGTGCCATCAGGCTGGGTGCAGTTGTTTGAGCTGTGTTTGCGTATGCCATGTTCATCTCTACCTTCGTCGTCTTGAAATTCGGTGCAGTACGTTTCGTTCTGCTTGTGATTGTTATGTAGGAAGATGCTGCGGCTGCACAATAGGCGTCTAGGCAATGCTGCTATGCAGCGTATGCAAGGTTACTCAAGGACAGTTTGCTAGCCGCTTATTCAATGGGCAAAACCTGCGTTCGTCCCTTGGATATAAGGGGTTGCGCGTTTGGGGTAAGCGTCACAGGGTGCGGCAAAACCGACGTTTCATGAAGGAAATATGAATATGCCGACGTCTCGGGATGATATCTTGGCCGCAGTTGCGGGAATATCTCTGCCTAGTGGTGGCACTTTGGGCGCCCGGGATATGGTGCGCGCGGTGCAAGTTGACGGCGATATGGTCCGTTTCGTGATAGAGGCTCCTGATTCCGCCACGGCTGCAACGTTAGAGCCCGTGCGGCAGGCGGCGGTCGCGGCAGTGCAGGGGCTGGCAACCGGGCTGACAGTGTCCGCCGTGCTGACGGCTCATAGCGCGCCTGCGCCCAAGCCAGAGCCACCGAGCCTAAAGATCGGCCGTCACCCCACGCCGCAGGCGGGGCAAGCGCCCGTGGTTGGCGTCGACCGCATTCTGGCGATCGGGTCGGGCAAGGGCGGTGTCGGTAAATCGACGGTGTCTTCTAACCTTGCGGTTGCGCTGGCCAAGAAGGGGCGGCGCGTCGGTCTGCTGGATGCCGATATCTATGGTCCCAGCCAGCCGCGCATGATGGGTGTCAGCAAACGCCCCGTCAGCCCGGACGGCAAGGTGATCATCCCGCTGCACGCCCATGGTGTAACCATGATGTCTATTGGATTGATGGTGGACCCCGACAAAGCTGTCGTGTGGCGCGGGCCGATGCTGATGGGTGCGCTGCAGCAGATGCTGACTCAGGTCGAATGGGGCGAGCTGGATGTCCTTATTATAGACTTGCCGCCGGGGACGGGGGATGTGCAGCTGACGCTGTGTCAGAAGACTGATGTCACAGGGGCCATTATTGTCAGTACCCCGCAGGACGTGGCGCTGCTGGATGCGCGCAAGGCGATCGACATGTTCAAGACACTCAACACTCCGCTGCTGGGTTTGATCGAAAACATGTCTACCTTCTACTGTCCGCATTGCGGGGAAGAGACGCAGATCTTTGGTCATGGCGGTGTCAGCCATGAAGCAGAACGTCTGGGCGTGCCATTCCTGGGCGCGTTGCCGATTGATCTGGATACACGTCTGTCGGGGGATGCGGGCACGCCGATCGCTTTGGGCGACGGCCCG
>CAWUXN010000254.1:0-4022 GCA_963926415.1 uncultured Loktanella sp. | reverse complement strand
TGGACGTAAAGCTGACCGATGTAATGCTGGATGTGGGCTGCGGCCTTGGCTACGGAACCGCCGTCGCCGCCCGTCTGGCCGAATTTGTTGTTGCCCTAGAAGATGATGCAGACCGCGCCGCAGAGGCGCAGGCAAATCTGTCAGACGCGGGAGTCGATAATGCTGCCGTCATGACTGGCGATCTGACCGAAGGTGCCGCGAAATCTGCCCCATACGATGTGATCGTCATTCATGGTGCTGTGGAATACCTGCCAGACGCGCTGCTGGATCAGCTGCGCGATGGTGGCCGGATCGCCGCCCTGTTCTCACAGGGTGGGCTTGGCACCGTGCGGATCGGGTTGAAATCCCATGGCCGCGTCGACTGGCGCGATTCGTTCAATGCCGGTGCGCCGGTCATTGCCGGTTTCACCAATGCCCCCGTGTTTGCGCTGTGATGTTGCGCCGGATTTTGCGGCAGGGTGCCGCCATCTTGTGCGTGTCCTTGGCCGCTACTGCCCTGTCTGCCGAAACCATCGCGGAAGCGCTTGCTGACGCTTATGATAACTCTGGCCTGCTGGCTCAGAACCGCGCCGTGCTGCGCGCCGCTGACGAAGGCGTGGCGCAGGCTACCTCTGCGCTGCTGCCTGTCGTGACCTGGGCTGCTGCCGCGACGCGCAGCTATCCGCGCGCCACCAGTGCGGATGTCATCACTGGCAGCCTTTCGCTGTCCGCCAGCCTGACGCTGTATGATGCGGGTGCGAACCAACTGGCGATCGCAGCGCAAAAGCAACTGGTGCTGGGTACGCGCGAATCGCTGCGTGATGTTGAGCAGCAGGTCCTGTACCGGGCTGTGCAGGCCTATATGTCGGTGCGCAGCACCGCTGAATTTATCAGCCTGCGCCAGAACAACCT
Organism: uncultured Loktanella sp.; assembly: GCA_963926415.1. GTDB lineage: Bacteria > Pseudomonadota > Alphaproteobacteria > Rhodobacterales > Rhodobacteraceae > Loktanella. The sequence goes on along the minus strand of CAWUXN010000254.1, from coordinate 3,131 downwards.
ACGGGTTTTGAACCAGGAACTGCGCGCCGCGCAGGATCGGTTTGATGTGGGCGAAGTGACACGCACCGATGTTGCACTGGCACAGGCCAGCGTCGCGTCTGCCCAAAGCCTGCTGAGCGAGGCCGAGGGAAATGCTCGTCAGGCCGCAGCTGAATTCACCGCCGCTGTCGGACGCAAGCCCGGCAATCTGGCCGCCGTCGCCCCGGCGCCCGTATCCAAGACCGAAGCAGAGGCATCTGCCCTTGCGGTGCGCAACCACCCAGCCGTGCTGCAGGCGCAATATTCCGTCGCTGCGAACGAGTTGGCGATCGAGCGTGCCAAGACTGCCTATAAGCCGAAAGTGTCATTGGGTGGCGATGTGGGCGTCGATTTCAACGGTAATGCTGGCCAAAGCATCGACATTAGCATCGGTGGCCCGATATACAGCGGCGGCTCATTGCCCTCGCAGGTGCGTCAGGCAATGGCCACGCGTGATCAGGCTCGCGCCGCACTTCACCTTTCGTCGCTTGGTGTGCAGCAGTCGGTCTCCAATGCCTACGCCATCCTGCAGGTTGCCCGCGCCTCGCTCAGCTCGACTGATGAACAGGTCCGTGCGGCTCGCGTCGCCTTTGAAGGCATCCGAGAAGAGGCAACCCTGGGTGCCCGCACCACGCTGGACGTGCTGAACGCCGAACAGAACCTGTTGAGCGCGCGCGCCAACGTCATTACCGCGCAAGAGGCGGAAGTGAACGCCTCTTATGCGGTATTGTCGGCGATGGGCTTTCTGACGGCAGAGAATCTGAACTTGAATGTGCAGAAATACGACCCCTTGGCCTACTACAATCTGGTCAAGGACGCCCCGGCGGCTTTGTCACAGCAGGGGCAGGCGCTGGACCGTGTACTGCGGTCGATCGGTCAGTAACCTGCTGCAAACAGTTGGTTGTTTGGTAACGGTGTTGCCGCTACTGTGGACGCAGGGCTGCGAAACAGGGATGCAAGATGTCTGATCCGATGACCAATGTCGAAATTGAGGATGTGCTGTCGTCCATTCGGCGACTTGTCGCGGAAGGCACCCCCGCCAAACCGGCCAGCGCCGCCAAACCGGCGCGTACGATGCCAAAGCTTGTGTTGACGCCCGCCCTTCGGGTGGATGCGTCGCAGGATTCCACACCAGACGCCCCGATTCGATTGCAAGAGGCGCAGCGCGTCGACGCCTTCGCGCCGCCCTTGCCGACGTTGATCAGCATAGCAGACCCCGCTGGCGACCGCCTGAATCTGCTAGCCACCATCGCGGAACTGGAAGCTGCCGTTCGCAATCAGACCGACGAATGGGAACCTGACGGCACTGGTACGCAAACCGAGCAGCTGACCTGGGCCCGCGCCGGGTTTCGCGGCGACGTAGAGGACGCCGGAGAGGCTATCGCCGCACCGGCCAATGTCTCTGCCTGGCCCAGAACACTGGTCGAGGCTGCGAAACGCTATGGCGAGGGGCAGGACACGCCCGAAGATGATGCCGTGCAAGAGGCTGAATTCCGTCACCACGCGGCTAAAGACGCCGCGCGTCCGCAAGCGGATGATACGGATTTCAACGACGATAGTATCGGTGGGCCGGAACTGGGCGACGTTCCCGAAGAGATGTTGGATAGGTACCTCGCCGATGACGCGGTCATTGACGAAAACATGCTGCGCGATCTGGTGCGCGACATCGTGCGGCAAGAATTGCAGGGTAAGCTTGGCGAACGGATCACCCGCAACGTACGGAAAATGGTCCGGCGCGAGATTAACCGCACCATGACAACGCAGAACTTTGATTAACCCCTGATTGGCTCTGCCATACCCAGCAGGGTGTCCAGATCCAGATGCGCCGCAATATGGTCGGCCAAGGCGTCCAGTGTCGTCTGAACGCTTGCGCCATAGTCGCCCGCCGCCACCGGTTTGCCTAGCCTCGCCAAATAGGCGGCGCGAAAGGCATCCGCCGCGAAAAGCCCGTGCAAATAGCAGCCCATGACCCGGCCGTCCGCGCTTTGTGCGCCTTCAGGCCGGCCATCCAGCGTCAACCAAGGCCGGTCAGTGGCTGGGCCAGTCGTTTGCCCCAGATGGATCTCGTACCCGCTGACAGCATCGCCTGTAGGGCGATAGATCGCCTGACTCAGCGTCACGCGCTTTTGCCGTCCCATGACTGTCGTAATATCCAGATGACCTAAGCCTGGAACACTGCCCGGCGGCCCCTCGATCCCGTCTGGATCAGTAATTTGTTGTCCCAGCATCTGGTAGCCGCCACAAATTCCCAGCACATGCCCGCCGCGCCTGATATGGGCTGCAAGATCGATATCCCAGCCTTGCGCGCGAAAATGCGCGAGGTCGGCAATCGTGGATTTTGAACCCGGCAGCAGGATCAGATCAGCATCAAGGGGCAGGGGGCGGCCTTCTGGCACGATATCGACACTTACGTCAGGGGTGGTGGACAGCGGGTCAAGGTCGTCAAAGTTCGCGATGCGGTTCAGCCGGGGCACGACAACGCGTATAGGCCCGCCGGGGCGGCTCGCAACGTCCATCACATCCTCTGCCGGCAGGCGCCAAGCATCCGCAAACCACGGCAGGATGCCCAGGGGCGTCCAGCCGGTGCGCGCGGCGATAGCCGTCATGCCATCGACAAACAGACTGGGATCACCGCGAAACTTGTTGATAGCAAAACCTTTGATTAGGGCGTCATCTGATGGGTCCAGCACGACGTGGGTCCCGACCAGCTGCGCAATGACGCCGCCCCGGTCGATATCCCCGATCAGCACGACGGGCACGCCGGCAGCGGCGGCAAAGCCCATATTGGCGATGTCCCCGGCGCGCAGGTTGATCTCGGCCGGGCTGCCGGCCCCTTCCACGATGATTAGGTCACAGGTTTTCGCTAACGCGTGAAAGCTGGCCAGCACCTCTGGCAGTAATTGCGCCTTCATCTCGCCATAAGCGCGGGCCTGCACTGTTGCGATGCGCTGGCCGCGCAAAATGACCTGTGCGCCGATATCGGTTTCAGGCTTGAGCAGCACGGGGTTCATGTCGACGATGGGATCGCGCCCACAGGCGAGTGCCTGCAACGCCTGCGCGCGGCCGATTTCGCCGCCATCTATGGTGACGGCCGCGTTGTTCGACATGTTCTG
>CAWUXN010000253.1:0-5108 GCA_963926415.1 uncultured Loktanella sp. | reverse complement strand
ACGCTCTTGCAGATAGCGGCGGTTCTTTTGGAATGGCTGCGCACGCCGGATATCGACTTCCCACAAATCGAAAGGTGGCTCGCCATCGTTCATCCATTGCGCCAGCGCCATACCGGCGCCACCCGACGACACGATCCCGATAGAGTTGTAGCCCGCCGCCACCCAATAGCCCGTCAACTCTGGTGCTTCGCCCAAATAGTAGCGATCATCGGGGGTAAAACTTTCAGGGCCATTGAAGAAGGTGTGGATGCCGGCTTCTGCGAGGATTGGCATTCGGTTGACGGCCGCTTCCAGTATTGGCTCAAAGTGGTCGAAGTCCTCGGGCAGCTGGTCAAAGCAGAAGTCCGCTGGAATGCCATTCATGCCCCAAGGCTTGGCCTTCGGCTCGAACGCACCCAGCAGGATCTTGCCCGCATCTTCCTTATAGTAGGCACATTCGTCCGGCACGCGTAGCACCGGCAATTGGGCCAGCCCGGGGATGCTCTCTGTCACGATGTAGAAATGTTCGCAGGCATGAAGCGGCAGGGTCACGCCGTTGCGCGCAGCCAGATCGCGGCCCCACATGCCGCCGCAGTTCACCACATGCTCGGTCGCGATCGTGCCCGTCTCTTCGCCTTGCTGCCAAGTCACGCCGGTGACGCGACCATCAGCCTGCGTGACCTCGTTAACGATCACGCCCTCGACGATCTGTGCGCCCAGCATCCGCGCCCCCTTGGCCAAAGCCAACGCGATATTGCCTGGATCGGCCTGCCCGTCGCCCGGCAGGTGCACGCCCGAGACAACGTCTTTCATATTCAGATGCGGATATAGCGACAGGATGTCTAACGGGGAAAGTTCGTTCACCTCGACTCCGAAGACACGCGCCATCGCGGCCTGACGGCGCAACTCCTCTTGCCGTTCGGCAGTCAGCGCCACTGTGATCGACCCACATTGGCGCAAGCCTGTAGCCAACCCGGTTTCTGCCTCCAGCGTGCGGTAAAGATCGGCAGAGTATTTCGCCAAGCGCGTCATATTTTGGCTTGCGCGCAACTGTCCAACAAGGCCTGCCGCATGCCACGTGGTTCCGCTGGTTAGTTTCTTGCGTTCCAGCAGCACGATGTTTGTCCAGCCCAATTTAGCCAGATGATACGCGACAGAGCAGCCAGAGATACCGCCGCCAATGATGACGACACGCGCAGAGGATGGGAGGACGGTCATGATGGGAACTCTTCGAAAGGATGCTTCGTTATATCAGGAGCCGCCGCACTAAAAAATCAACACCTATTTTTAGTAGATACGATATTCGTTTCAAATTCTTTCTTCATCGGTATGTTTAGAAGGTAATGCAAAACAAGGAGACGTCGTTGGACAGTTACGTGGGTTCGGACATCCGCGCCATGCGCAGGTCGCGCCGCCTGACCTTGCAAAATCTGGCCGATGCAATCGGGCGGTCCCCCGGGTGGCTTAGCCTGATCGAACGTGGGCAGGCGCAGCCCGCGATCAATGATCTCAGGCAGATCGCGGCGCTGTTCAACGTCAATATCTCTTTCTTCTTTCGGTCGTCAGGACAGGATGATCAAGAAAGAGGGCTTGTCGTGCGCACGCAAGACCGAAGTCCATTGGGAACACCCGAAAGCGGACTGGTAGAGGAACTGCTGTCACCCACTTTGAGCGGGTCTTTTGAAATGATAAAATCGACCTTCGCACCGCGGGCGCGTTCTGGAGCGATTAAAGCGCTACGCCCGACCGAGCATGGCGGCGTCCTTCTTTCGGGTGAACTGGATCTAATCGTTGATGAAGTGCGGTTCAACCTAGCCTCAGGGGACAGTTTCCAGTTCCAGGACAAGGACTATGAATGGGAAAACCCGGGTGATATGCCGGCCATTGCAATCTGGATCGTGGCCCCGCCGATCTACTGACGCCGGGCAACGACCAATCCAACGCATAAAAATGGTGGGTCGCTCAGGTGCGTGCCGGGCTTCGCATCATCGGAGTAAATTACCCTTATGGGCCATCCGATTATATGAAATACCCGTTGCCGGGATTTGATTTGCCAATTCACATCCAGACATGCTGTTGAACTGCGGCAGCGCGTTCTTGAGTAAATATTATAGCTTTGTTGCAACAAAGCCCTTAGCCCCCATCAAGGCCCGGTTTGCGGACGAAGCACCTTTCCGGCTCGCAGGTCAGATTATCGGGCCTCCATGGCAGAGCCTCTTGGCCTGCGTGCGGGTGCAACCGAGTTTCTGAGGTCGTCTCGAAAGTGGGACAGCCGTCTCAATGCCTCAATATAGCTTTTCTGTAACACCAACCTGTTGGTCAAGAATGTTAGAATCGAGGTCGTCGTATTCGGCATTTGCGACACCAAGCCTGACAAGAATCTTGAGTAGTCGTCTGGGACGCATCCAGCGGGTGCTGGACGTTATATCCATCGCCTCAGGGATGTTCTCTCCGCTGGTCGGACTATCGATACTGCCATGAGCGGCCGTCGAACGGCTTATGCCGCAGGCAGCTCATGACCTGACGCCAATCCCCGCCGAACGGGTATCAGTCCGGGGCGGACAGGGTCAGCACCTCGAATGTCACGCAGACCCTGTTCGCCCCCTTGGCAAGAACGCCCACCACCGCAGGACCGTTAAAGCCCACGGAGACGACGTGCCGCTCAGCGTTATCGGTCAGCAGCACCTCTGTCGCGTGGTCGTCCAGCCCCGGCTGCCCGTCCAGCCTCGTCCCGACGAGGCTGCCCAGCCCCTTTACCGCGCTCACAGGCAGACCCGTGGCGGTGGCGATTGCCTCAAGTGCATCTTCGATCGCCTCGTTGGGTCTTATGCAGGCTAGCACGGCATTGGGAAGGTCGACGGGTTCGGTGCAGGTTGGGCAGAAGAGCGTGAAACCCGTCTCTGCATCCGGGGCACTTTCCATCCGCGCGCCCGCCAGCAGCCAGACATCCACGGCGCAATCGGCCGAGAGGACCGTCGTTTCAGCCTGCAAGTGGCCCGCGTGTTGGTCGCCATCGCTATCGGACCAGAGGCCGTGCACATGGGCGAAGGCAGCACCGTCCCGCCGCCCCAAGTGGGCCCCGGCCCGCAGGATCATAGCCTCTGACAACGTCGTGGTCATACTGTACCAGGCGACATGAGTATCATCGGGCGCGGGTGCAGGCCGCACGAAACTCAGCGTAGCGACGGGCAGGCCCAGCAGGTCGAACCAGGCTCCCGCGTCGCCCGCAGCATCACTCATCGCTTGAAGCAGGGTCGATCCCGCCTTCAACGTGACGCGCCGGTAGGTGGCCTTACAAGGCACGGCGGTGAACCGCTCTGCCGCCACGGGGCCAGGGTGGACTAGGGTCAGCCCCTCAGTCACCCGCAACCTCACCCCTTGCAAGCAATTCGGCGCGGATCAACTTTTTTGTGATCTTGCCGTAGGCTGACTTCGGCATCGCGTCCCAGAAAACGACAGTCTTCGGCATCTTGTAACGCGGGACTTTGGCACCCAGCCATTCCAGCAACGCGGCATGATCTGGTGCTGACCCACGCGCGACGCATACCGCCACGCCAACCTCTCCCCATGTCGTGTCGGGCATTCCCAGCACCGCGCATTCGCTGATGCCTGGATGTTGCAGGATCTTCTCTTCGATCTCTCGCGGATAAATGTTGGACCCGCCCGAGATATACATGTCCGACGCCCGGTCGGTCAGATAGAGGAACCCCTGCGCATCCATGTGCCCCAGATCTCCGGTAAGGAACCAACCGTCGCGGAACGCTTTGGCGTTGGCCTCTGGGTTGTTATAGTAGCCGGCAAAGACGGCGGGGCCGATGACTGCGACCTCTCCGGTCTCGCCCACCGCGACCTCGCGGCCCGTCGCATCCTGCACCTGCACCTGCATCCCCGTTCGGGCAAAACCGCAGGTCCCGATTCGCATGTTGGCATCGTCGGCAGAGTGATGCGCGGGCGGCAGGACGGTGATGTTGCCGGTGACCTCGCCCAGCCCAAAATACTGCACCATGACTGGTCCCAGCACCTTTAACGCGCGGATCTGGTCGGCGCGATACATCGGCGCACCGGCATAAATCATGTAGCGCAGGCTGGAATGGTCGTGGACCGCGACCGAGGGGTGTTCGACCAGCATCTTGACGATGGTGGGTACGGTAAAGGCATTAGTGACGCGCCACTTGGCGATCAGTCGCCAGACCTCGTCCGCGTCGAACTTTGTCCCACCCGGCAGGATCGTCTTCACCCCGTGCGCCACCTGGGTCAGTTGATGGATCCCCGCGCCATGGGACAGGGGTGCCACGACGATAGAGACATCGTCCGGCCCCGTCCCCGGCATCAGATCGCAAAGGTGGTTGGTCACGACGAAGGCCATCTGCCCGTGGGTCAGCACGGCGGCCTTCGGCTTGCCCGTCGTGCCAGAGGTAAAGAAAAACCATGCCGGATCGTCCCGGTCCACGGCCGCGGGAATGACTGCCACATCGGCATGCGCGGCCACGAGAGTGTCATAGTCATCCGCGCTCTCACTCTCGCCGCCGATCGTGATAGTGAAGGCGACCGAGTCGCAAGCGGCGATATGGTCGGCGAACTGCGCGCCCGCAAGTAGCCCCTTGGCCCCCGAGGACACGGCCAGCCACGCCACCTCATCCGGGGTCTGGCGAAAGTTGGCGGGGACCCAGATGCATCCGAGTTTCCAGCAGGCGAAAGCGGCCTCGAACATCTGGTTACAGTTGGCGGATTGCACCAGCAGACGGTCGCCCTTTTCCATGCCGTATCGGTCGCGCAAGGCGGCGGCAAAAGCCGTCGAACGCGCCTCAACCTCGACCCATTTCCATGTCGCCTCGCCCCAGACAAGGCTCACATCGTCCGGGTGCCGCCGTGCGCTGTCCGTCAGGAACTGCGACAGGTTCATCACTTGGGTCGAGACTGGCATCATCACGACACCCGCTCGAGGATCGAGGCATAGCTGGTCACCGCTGCCCCGCCCATGTTGAACACACCCGCCAGACGAGCGTCCGGAATTTGCATGCCGCCCGCCTCGCCCATCAGCTGCATCGCAGCCATCACGTGCATCGACACGCCGGTCGCCCCGACGGGATGCCCCTTGGACTTCAACCCGCCCGAAGGGTTCACCGGAA
>CAWUXN010000252.1:0-3087 GCA_963926415.1 uncultured Loktanella sp. | reverse complement strand
CCATGTGAAGAAGTGACATTTCAAGTCCTGATGTAAAATTGGATTTTGGCCTAGATACGCCGCGCCACCGCAGCGCGCAACAACCTGACCCTGCGTCCGTCCTGCGCGGTGACGCATAGGGTCAGATCAATCCAGACTGCTGCACCGCCGCGTCCAACCCCGCCCACCAATCCGCATAGCTGGTGTTTTTCGGATGCTTGCCGCCCTCGTCCGGCGCGCCATCGTCCCACCAGACCGGGCCGCGTTCGCCCAAGGCACGCTTGGCCACGTCCACATTATCGCGGGCATCGCGGGTGGCATCCTCGCCGTCCACCTGCCCCACGCCGCGGCGTGCTTGCATCAATGCCTTGATCGCCGCCCGGCGCGTGGTGTCGTCAAGCGCGGGATTCGTCTTGCGCCACATTCGGCTCTTGGCCACGAAGTAGCGCCCGTCTGGCGTGGTTGGATAGTCCTTGGCGCTCACGCCGCGTCCTCTTCCTCGCTTTGGCGGTTCCATAGGTGGGCATAGCGGCCGGCCTGCGCCAGCAGCACGTCATGGGTACCGGATTCGACGATCTCGCCGTCCTCCAGCACCACAATGCGGTCGGCGTCCTGAATGGTGGACAGGCGGTGCGCTATGGTGATGACCGTGCGGCCCTGCCCCATCTGGCGCAGCTCGCGCTGGATTTCGCGCTCTGTGTCAGTGTCGAGGGCGCTTGTCGCTTCGTCCAGCAGCAGGATCGGTGGGTTTTTCAGCAAGGTCCGCGCGATGCCAACCCGCTGCTTTTCGCCGCCAGACAGCTTCAACCCGCGCTCGCCAACTGTCGTCTCGTATCCGTCGGGAAGGCTCATGATGAAGTCGTGGATGTTGGCAGCGCGCGCAGCTTCACGGATTTCGGCCTCGCTCGCACCGGGGCGGCCATAGGCGATGTTGTAATGAATCGTGTCGTTGAACAGGACCGTATCCTGCGGCACGACGCCAATCTGCGCATGCAGGCTGTCCTGCGTCACGTCGCGCACGTCCTGCCCGTCGATCAGCATGGCACCGCCCGTCACGTCATAAAACCGGAACAGCAGCCGCCCGATGGTCGACTTGCCAGAGCCGGAAGAGCCGACTATGGCCACGGTCTGCCCCGGTTCAACGTCCAGATCGACACCCTTCAGGATCGGGCGGGCAGCATCATAGCCGAAATGCACATCGTGCAGCGTGACGCGGCCGCCGGTGACCTTTAGCGCGCTAGCGCCGGGCTTATCTTTGACCTCGGCCGGCTGCTCCAGCAGGTCGAACATGCCACCCATGTCGATCAACGCCTGCCGGATTTCGCGGTAGACGGTGCCCAAAAAGTTCAGCGGCATTGTGATCTGGATCATATAGGCGTTGATCATGACGAAGTCGCCAACCGTCAGATTGCCCGCCTGCGCACCCATCGCCGCCATGACCATGACGATCACAAGCCCCGCCGTAATGATCAGCGACTGGCCAAAGTTCAGAAACGCGAGAGAGTAGTTGGTGCGCACCGCAGCGGCCTCGTACTGCCGCATCGCACCGTCATAGCGGTTGGCTTCCCAGCGTTCGGCACCGAAGTATTTCACGGTCTCAAAATTCAGCAGGCTGTCGATCGCCTTTTGATTGGCATCGGTGTCCTGTTCGTTCATCACCTTGCGGATTTTCACCCGCCATTCGGTGACGGCAAAGGTGAACCAGACATAAAACGCAATCGTGACCACGACGACGACCATGTACCAGACGTCGAAGTTAAAGAACAAAACCACCGAAATCATGATCAACTGCAACAGCAGCGGCCCCATCGAGAAGATGAGGAATCGCATCAGAAAATCAACGCCTTTGACGCCGCGCTCGATAATGCGGGACAGCCCCCCGGTCTTGCGCGTGATGTGATAGCGCATGGACAAGCGATGAATATGGGTGAAGGTTTCCAGCGCCAATGTGCGCAGCGCCCGTTGCCCTACGGGCGTAAAGATCACGTCGCGCAACTGCGTCAGGCCCGTCATCGCCAGCCGTGACACACCGTAAAGCACCGTCAGCCAGACTGCGCCAAGGGCGATCAGCCAGGCATCATCCCGCGCCTCTGCCGCCAGCGCGTCCACGGCGGCTTTGTATAAAAACGGCGTGCCAACCGCGATGGCGTTGGCGATCAGCAGGACGCTGATGGCCGCGACGACGCGCACTTTGGTGTTCTTGTCGCCAGCGGGCCATAGATACGGGGCGACCCGGCGGATGACAATCCAGCCTTCGATCTTGGCGTTGGGGTCAAAATTGGCATCGGTTTTAGAAAGGCGGCGCATGTTCTTCCTTCGCTTCTGGCCCCTAGCTAGGCACGCGTTTCTGCAATGGCCCGCGCCCTAGCGGTCCGGGATAACAAAGACCTGCCCCGGATATATCAGGTCGGGGTCGCGGATCTGGTCTGCATTCGCCTCGAACAGATCAACATACATGATGCCTTCGCCTAGGTTGTCGCGGGCAATCGCCCAAAGCGTATTGCCCGGCTGCACCGTCTGTGTCGCCACGGTCATGCCGCCGGTGCCAGTTCGCAGGGCCGCAACATTTTCAGGTGCTTCGCGGCGGAACTGAGTCTCGACCCGGCTGGCAACTGTGCCATCAGCGGCGACCTCGTCAATGCGCAGGGTATAGGTACCGGCGTTGATCTGCGGCAGCATCACGCGCCAGTCGCCCTGCGGTCCCACGGTGCCAGCCACAACCGGGAGATTATCGACATAAACCTGCAGCGTGCCATCACCGGGCGCACGCCCTGCTAGCTGCACGCCGCCCGCCGTGTCATAGGTGATGGCGTCCAGCGCCACACGGTCCATGACCCGCAGCCCCGGCCCAAGCACCCGCGCGCCTTGTGCATCTACAATTATGGCAGGTCCGCTGACCGCAACTGTCGCCACGTCAGATGCCTCTGCCATAGACGCAGCATCGGCGCTCGCATCTGCGGCCTCGTCCGTATCCTCAGCGTCTGCAATCACCACCGGCGCTGTCTCGGCGACGGCCTCATCAGCAACCGCTGCATCAGCTGCGACATCTGGCGCGGCATCAGGTGCGGCGTCTGCCACCACAACCGGTTCGGCTGGCGCGCCTGCCCC
>CAWUXN010000251.1:0-2890 GCA_963926415.1 uncultured Loktanella sp. | reverse complement strand
TTGCGGATCGCTGTGCGGATGAAATCGGTGCGGTTGGAATAGACTCCTTCCTGCACAAGCAGATCGATCCGGCCCAGATCGACATAGCCAAGGTTGATCGTGATCTTTTCGCTGTCGGGCGTCTTGTCGCGCAGCTGTCTGATATTGCTCATAGCGATTTCCCATCTGTATGGATGGTATATGGATGCCGTGGAGAGCTGCGCAAGGCCACTGCGGCCGATCCGCCAAACAAACAGCAGACTCTTGCGGTTTCGCAAGTTTATCTGTTTTATCGCGCGACGCCTTAGGGGCGCACAGACGCAAGGAATTGATGACATGGACTTCTTGGCACGCGCAACGGCGTTGGTAGGTGGCACAATGGTGCTGATGCGGCGCATGTCGGCCCCAACGCTGCAAGCCATCGGTGCCGCGCCCAGTATTCCGGTAGCCAAAAAGCAGGGTTTGATGACGCTTAAGATGCCAACAGCACAAGGTTGGTCGGACGGGCATGTTCCCACCACCGCGCCGGGGCTGAAAGTCAACGCCTTTGCCCGCGATCTGCTGCACCCCCGCTGGATTGAGGTGCTGCCAAACGGCGACGTGCTGGTGGCCGAGGCGCAGGAAGAAGCGAGCAAGCCCAAAGGCCTGATCGACCGCGCCGCGCAGGCCACCATGCGCCGCGCCCGCGCGCTGGGGGTCAGTGCGAACCGCATCACGCTGTGGCGCGACGTAGATGGCGACGGCATCGCAGAAGAGCAGCATGTCTTTTTAGAAAACCAGCGCCAACCCTTTGGCATGGCCCTTGTGGATGGTAAATTTTACGTTGGGAACACCGACGGCATCGTCGTCTTTGATTACGCCGAAGGCGCGACGCAGCTGGACGGTCCCGGCCGCAAGCTGGTTGATTTCAAGCCAGGCGGCCACTGGACGCGCAGCCTGATCGTCTCTCCCGATCGGACCAAGATCTATGCCGGTGTTGGATCGCTCACCAATATCGCGGACGAGGGGATGGAGGCCGAGGAAGGCCGCGCCTGTATCTGGGAGTTGGATCTGGCGACTGAAAAGGCCCGCATCTTTGCCAGCGGCCTGCGCAATGCTGTCGGCACTGCGTGGGAGCCGACGACTGGCGCGCTGTGGGCCGTGGTGAACGAGCGTGACGGTCTGGGTGATGAGACGCCGCCTGATTACCTGACGCGGGTGCAGGATGGCGGCTTTTATGGCTGGCCGTTCTGCTATTGGGACCGGATCGTCGATGACCGGGTGCCGCAGGATGCAAGCCTTGTGGCGCGGGCGATCACGCCGGATTACGCGCTGGGTGGGCACACCGCGTCGCTTGGGCTGTGCTGGGTGCCAGATGGCACGCTGCCTGGCTTTGGCGAAGGCATGGCCATAGGTCAGCACGGATCGTGGAACCGCTCTACCCTGTCAGGCTATCGCCTGATCCATGTGCCCTTTGCTAATGGCAAGCCGTCGGGCCCGCCGCGCGATATCCTGTCCGGCTTTTTGTCGCCGGATGAAAAGGTATCCTATGGTCGCCCAGTGGGCGTCACCGTCGGGGCAGATGGTAAATCGCTGTTGATGGCTGACGATGTGGGCGATGTGATCTGGCGGGTGATCGGGGCTTAGTAGCCCGGCTCACCGAATGGCGCTTGCGTCATGCAGTGGAATGATATCCACAGACTGGCGACTTTTTTGGCCGCCACTGCCGCGCAAAATTCCCCGGATCGGTGAGACATCCGCATAATCGCGCCCATGTGCCACGACGATATGTGACTGATCCGCGACCCGATCGTTCGTCGGATCAAACGCCAGCCACCCCTCTTGTGGGCCGCACCAGGCCCGCACCCAGGCATGCATGGCATCCGCGCCTTCCAGTCGGGGCATGCCCGGCGGCGGCTGTGTGCACAGATAGCCGCTGACATAGCCTGCCGGAATGCCGATGCCGCGTAGACAGGCGATCATGATGTGGGAAAAGTCCTGACACACACCGTGACGCTTGGCAAAAGCCTCGGTTGCCGGGGTGTCGACTGTGGTGGCCCTTGGATCAAAGCGCATCAGCGCGTGCAAAGCGCGCCCGACGGCGATGACCGCCTGCGCGGTGTTCATGTCTGGCGCGATATGCGCGGCGGCAAAGCGGGTCATGTCGGCGTCGCGCGGCACCCGCCCCGATGGAGCGGTGAAATGAACGGGACTGTCGGGCCCCATATCACGGCACTGCGCCAAGGCGGATGCCAGTTGGGATAGGGGCAAGGCCGGGGGCGGAGGGGCCGGCGGCGCGCACTTTTCGATCCGGGCCTGCACTGATACTTCGACGCCTTGGTGCGGTGCATCAAGGGCGAATTCGACCACAGCATTGCCAAAGAAATCTAACCTATCATGGCGGTGGTCGGGTGCGGGATGCAGGTTCAGAAGGCCCGCAATCAGGCACTGTTCCTTGCCCAGATCGCGCGGCATGACACATACCAGATGCCGCCCTGTTGATGCGACACCGGTGTAGTCCGTCGCGATGGTCAGGCGGATGTCATAGATCATCGCGCGGGCCTCTATTGCAGAAATGCAGTGTTCAGGGTGCTGGACAGGGCCAACACCTCTGAGAGGGCGGTGCGCAGGGCACCGGTATCCAGGGTTTCGACCCGGTGCACCGCAAAGCTGGTCTGAAGCGTGCGGACACTGCGTTCGAAATCAGTCATGAGCCCCTGCTGCGCGCCTAGCGCCGGGGCGGTGACGCGGTCCAGCAGAACATCCAATTGGAACCGCACGGCGCGCGGGTTGGCGGGGTCCAGCGCGAGCAGGTCGATCACGGAATCGCGGCTGGAGATCGTCGCATAGCGCTGGCGGTGAACGATCATGCTGTCACCAATCTCTAGTGCCAGATCAAGCGCGCCATCGGGTGCTGCCGGATCCGCCCAGC
>CAWUXN010000250.1:0-3234 GCA_963926415.1 uncultured Loktanella sp. | reverse complement strand
CGGTTACCCGGCGCATGTTGCGCCAATCATGGGCGCTGCGGCCCTGTCTGGCAAGTGAGGGTGGCAATGTCTGTGCAGGTGTGGATCATGTTGGCAACGGGGTTCGGGATCCCCGTGCTGGCAGCAATGAACGGAGCGCTGGGGCGCCATATCGGATCGCCGGCCGTTGCAGCCTGCGTGCTGTTCGCGGTGGCGTTCAGCATTGCGCTGTTAGCCGCGCTGGTAACGAACCCCAGCGCAGTGGCAAAGCTGCCGACAGCGCCCAAGCAATGGTTCATCGCGGGCAGCTTTGTTGCGTTTTATGTACTCGCGATCACATGGATTGGCCCGGATATGGGGATTGGGCGGGCCGTGTTCTTTGTCCTATTGGGGCAGTTGATCGCTGCGGCGGTCATCGACCATTTTGGGCTTTTCAACGCGCGCGTGGCCGTCCTGACATGGACCCGCGCCACCGGTATCGGGTTAATGGCCGCCGGGGTTTACGTCGCGCAACGCGCCTAGCGCGCGCCGTCCACCAGCCGCCCGTCCACCAGACGCACCGCGCGGTCCATGCGGGCGGCCAGCTCAAGGTTATGCGTCGCGATGACTGCCGCCAGTCCCGTGCTGCGAACAAGGCTCATCAGCGCATCAAACACCCGGTCAGAAGTCGCGGGGTCAAGGTTGCCTGTCGGCTCGTCCGCCAATAGTAGCACCGGATCATTGGCAAGTGCGCGGCAGAAGGCGACGCGCTGCTGCTCTCCGCCCGACAGCTCTGCCGGACGGTGCGCGGCGCGGTGGGCGACGCCAACCGTGTCCAGCAGTTCCATTGCCCGCGCCTTTGCGGCCTTGTCGGCCACGCCGTTCGCCATCTGCGGCAGGGTGATGTTTTCCAGCGCGGAAAACTCCGGCAGCAGGTGGTGGAACTGATAGATAAAGCCAACGTCATTTCGGCGGATCGCGGTGCGGCGGCGGTCGTTGAGGTTGGTCAGGTCCTCGCCCCGGATCGCGACGGTGCCAGTGTCAGGGATGTCCAGCAGGCCCGCGATATGCAGCAGGGTGGATTTGCCGGCACCCGAGGGGGCGACAAGGGCCACAACTTCGCCCGGCTGCACGGTGAGATCGACACCTTGCAGCACGAGCACCTCGTTGGGCTTACCGTGGTTGTAGCCCTTTTTTAGATCGGTCAGGATCAAGATGGGATTATTCATAGCGCAGCGCCTCGACCGGGTTCATGCGGGCCGCACGGCGGGCCGGAAAGATGGTGACGATCCACGACAGGCCCAGCGAAAGCGCCACGGATGACAACACGTCGCCAAGGTTCAGCTGTGCTGGCAGCGCATAGATGCCCCGGATTTCAGGGTCCCAGACGCCGCCGCCTGCAACATAATTCACAAAGGAAAAGATTGGATCGATATAAAGCGCAAACAGACACCCCAGGATCAGGCCCGCGATGGTGCCCACCGTGCCTATGCCTGCCCCGCAGATGAAGAAAATGCGCAGGACCGACCCTTCGGTCAGGCCCATGGTGCGCAGGATGCCGATGTCGCGGCCCTTATTTTTCACCAGCATGATCAGGCCCGAAATGATGTTCATCGACGCGATCAGCACGAGAATCGAGAGCAGGACGAACATCACGTTGTCCTCCACCGTCAGGGCACGTAAAAAAGCACCCGCAGAATCGCGCCATGACCACAGGTAGGCATAATCGCCAGCAACGTTCAGGATGTCCGGCATGACGTCCTCGACTCGGTCGGGGTCGGCGACCATGACCTCGATCTCATCCGCGACGCCTTCGCGGTTGAAAAAGATCTGCGCCTGATCCAGCGGCATGTAGACTCGCGTCTTATCAATGTCATAGCGGCCAGCGGTGAAGATATAGACCACCGGATAGACGTTCACACGCGGGCTGGTGCCCATCGCTGTACGCACGCCGTTGGGTGAAATCAGCTTGATCCGGTCGCCGACAGCGACGCCAAGTTCGCGTGCAACACCAGAGCCGATGGCGATGCCTGTGGCAAAGTCATCAAGGGTGCCGGTGGACTCCTCTGGGTTCACGATGCGCGGGACGGTGCGCAGGTCATCTTCTGTGATGCCATACACCTCGACCCCGGCGTTCTGGGTGCCGCGATTGGCCATGACCTGCTGGCGCACCAGCGGCGCGGCGCGGGTGACGCCGGGGACCAGCGAAATACGTTCTGTCAGGGCAGCATAGTCGGAAATGATACGGGTGAATTGGTCCGGGCCTGCAATCGGCGTCTCTTCATACACCGTGACATGCGCGTTTGAGCCAAGGATCGTATCCACGAACTCTGCCCGAAAGCCCGACCGAATGGCCAGCGTTGCAATCAGGGCAAAGACCGCCAGCGTGATGCCGATCAGGCTGATCCAGGTCATCGTGGACACGCCGCCCTCGGCCCGTTTGGCGCGGATATAGCGCCAGGCAATCAGCCATTCAAAGCGCGCGAAAGGAGGTGTCTGGGCCATGGTAGGTTCCGGTCATCAAGTCGGGCGGACATTGATCGCAAATCAAGGTGCGCGTCAATGCAAGCGGGCGTGAGGGAGGGCTGACGGGGTCAGGGTGGGCTGCCCCCGTCGCGGTGCGACGTCCCCCGGAGTTCATCTGGCAAGGTGAAGCCTAGCCATGATTGCTACTGTTTTGCAGGCGGGCGATGGATTGGCCTGCAGCGGCGGCTTTGCCTTGGGCGGCCCAGAGGAGGCCGCCGCGCAGCATTTCAAACGGAGGACCACTGGCAATGAAGGTCGCTTGGTGGCCCAGCGCATTGCAATAAACCCGGCCAAGGCCTCATTTGCGCGTTCAAGCCACGGGCATATCCACGGCACCATTGGGGCTCTGATACCATTTCACTACGCCGGTGCGGGTTGTGGCGAGGACGTTGTTGGCCGGGTCAGTGTGCAGGTAGTATTGCTCTGTCTCGACATCGAAATCGGGGATGCCCGAGAAGAGGGCATCGTCCGAGGTGATGGTGACGCGTTGTTTTACGCCGTTGCCACCAGGGTGGGCGACCCAGTTGGCAACTATGATGAACTGCCACAGGGAATTGCCGCGAAAGGCGTCGCACATGCTGCCGTGGCAGCCGGTAAGGCCTGTGCCGCGGGCGACAGCCTCTGACACATTGGTCGCGGCCTAACGGCTAAGGTCGGACATCGTCCAGACCGGTACGATCAGGTCGAGGGTGCCCAGCAGTTCGAAGTCATCGAAGGGCGCAAGGCTGTCGGTCAAGGTCACATCGACGC
>CAWUXN010000249.1:0-6662 GCA_963926415.1 uncultured Loktanella sp. | reverse complement strand
CCACACGATGCGGCCCTTTGTTGGGGCATCAAGGCCTGCCATAAGGCGCATCAGCGTCGTCTTGCCCGCGGAGGTCGGTCCAAGCAGCACGTTCATCGTGCCATTTTGCAGGGTTAGTGTCGTCGGATGGATGAACGTTTGAGCACCCACGACATAGCTGACGTCTTTAAGTTCTAAGGTCATGCGATGTCCTTTATGTGCGCGCGGCCGCCCGTCATATAGGCGTCAAGTGCGGCGGCGTCGGTCTTGCGCAGGCCCAACTTGCTTCGCCGCCACAGGACGTCCTCGGCTGTGCTGGCGAATTCGCGTGTCATCAACCAGTCGACCTCGGCCGCGGTCAGGGTGGCACCAAAATCTTGCCCCAGATCGGCGGCAGTCTTGGCGTTTCCAAGGATGAGTCTCGCGTCGGTGCCGTAAGCACGGATCAGGCGCTTGGCCCATGGGTTATCCAGAAACGCAAAGTCGCGGCGAAGATCAGCGATTAGCTTGTCCACGTCACCAAAAGGGAAATCGCCGCCAGGCATCGCTACGCCAGCGGTCCACGGCCCCTTTGTCACCTCCAGCCGCTTTCCAATCTTTTCCAGAGCACCTTCAGCCAAGCGGCGGTAGGTCGTGATCTTGCCGCCAAAGATGTTCAGGGCGGGCGCTCCGGCGCTGTCGTCCAGTTTTAGCGTATAATCCCGCGTGGCGGCGGTGGCAGAGCTTGCGCCCTCGTCATACAGCGGGCGCACCCCCGAATAGGTCCAGACGATATCATCCATGCTGACCGGGTCTTTCAGATAACCGTTCACGAAGTCGATCATGTATTGCTGTTCGTCCGGCGTGCAGACTGGCTTTTGCGATGCGTCCGGATGTTCCTGATCCGTGGTGCCGATCAGGGTGAAATCCGTCTCGTAGGGGATCGCGAACATGATTCGCCCGTCGGTACCTTGGAAAAAGTAGCATTTTTCGTGATCGAACAGCCGCTTGGTCACGATGTGACTGCCGCGTACTAGACGCACGCCATCTTGGCTGTTGGACCGGATCTGCTGACGCAGGATATCCCCGACCCATGGCCCGCCGGCATTCACGATCATGCGGGCGCGCACCGTGCGGGTCGCCTCTGTTGCCATATCTTTCAGCGTGACCGTCCAGATCCCGTCGCTGGTATCGGCCGACAGGACCTTGGTGCGCGTCAGTATGGTCGCACCGCGGGCGGCGGCGTCGCGGGCGTTCAGGGCGACAAGACGCGAATCTTCGACCCAGCAGTCGCTGTATTCATAAGCTTTTTTGAAATCGTCGCGCAGCGGCGCGCCTTCTGGACCGCTTGTCAGGTCCAATGTGCTGGTGGCGGGCAGTATCTGGCGACCGCCCAGCGTGTCATACATCAGCAGCCCAAGCCGGATCAGCCAAGCAGGGCGGCGACCCTTCATCCAGGGCATAACTAACGAAAGCAGCTTGGATGTGGGTGTATCGCCTTCGAACCGCATATCTGCGTGATAGGGTAGTACAAAGCGCATCGGCCAGCTGATGTGCGGCATGGCGCGCAGTAGCGTCTCGCGCTCGATCAGGGCCTCTCGGACCAGACGGAATTCGAAATACTCCAGATAGCGCAGGCCGCCGTGGAACAGCTTGGTTGATGCGGAAGATGTCGCCGAGGCCAAGTCAGACATTTCTGCTAGCGTCACGGACAGGCCTCGCCCGGCCGCGTCACGTGCGATACCGCAGCCGTTAATGCCGCCGCCAATGACAAGAAGGTCGCAGACAGTGCTGTCATCGTTCACGCTGGATCCTCCCAAACCCTGTGGAACTGGATTAGCAAACCTGCGTCAAAAAGAAAAGAACTAGTTTCGTAAGTGTTCGTTTTGACGATTTCGCGCCTTGTTTTGGATTGAAACGCAAAAAAGCTTGTGATGTGATGCCCTTGACGTAAAAGCTGGCAGCTATGCCAATGTGCCTGGATCATTCTGGACTGGCGCGTACCCCCGACGCGGTTGCGTTAGGGATCATCAGGTGGATTATTTACGATGTCGCAAACGATACGTTTTCCAGAGATTCTTGATATCGCACGGCGCGATGGCAAGGTGACCGTTGAACAGCTGGCAGAGCATCTGGGCGTCACCCTGCAGACCATCCGTCGCGATCTGGCCGAACTGGCAGAGGCCGGAAAACTGGAGCGTGTGCACGGCGGGGCGGTGCTGCCATCCGGCACTGTCAATATCGCTTACGAGGAACGCCGCCGTCTGAACGCGGACAACAAGACCGCGATGGCAAAGGCCTGCGCCGCAATGATCCCGCAGGACTGCGCCATCTTTTTGAACATAGGCACAAGCACAGAGGCGGTGGCGACAGAACTGTTGCACCATCGCAACTTGATGGTCGTGACAAACAACATGAATGTGGCCAACATCCTTACCCGGAATCCTGATTGCGAGGTGATCGTGACGGGTGGATCGCTACGGCAGTCCGACGGCGGGCTGACCGGCGATATCACTACGGCGACTATTCGCCAATTCAAGTTCGACATAGGCGTGATCGGTTGTTCGGCCATCGATCAGGACGGCGATATCTTGGACTTTGATCTGAAAGAAGTCGGCGTCAGTCAGACGATCCTGCGCCATTCCCGCCGAGCCATGCTGATTGCGGATCACACAAAGTTCAAGCGCAAGGCCCCGGCGCGCATTGGGTCCCTATCCGAAATCGACACCTTTTTCACTGACGCGCCATTGGCCCCGGCGCTTGCTGAACGCTGCGCGCAGTGGCGCACGCTGATCAGCGTCTGCCGCGCTTGATCAGGCAGAAAACAAACCATGCCCTGTGCCTTATGCTCTTGACCTGATCCTGCCGTCGCTACCTGCGTTCGACATTTGGACCTACTGGCTTTTCGCGCTGTGCGCGTCGCTAGAGGCATTGGTCCCGACCGGCCTAGCTTGTGCCAGGGACGATCGTCATCGTCGCGGGCTGCATGCTGGCAAAGCGCGGCGTGATCGCTCGCGCGCTGATCGTGGGGCCAAAGCTGCTGATTTGCGACGATCCCGTCTCGGCCCTCGACGTGTCAGTCCAAGCGCATGTCGTCGATCTGCTCAAAGAATTGCAGCGTGATCCGGGCCTGGCGATGATCTTTATCGCGCATGATCTGAGCGTGGTGAAAAACATTTCTCAAGACGTGATGGTCCTGTATCGAGGCTGCGTCATGGAAAAGCCGCCGCGCCGCGAGATTTATGCAAACCCACAGCATCCCTATACGCAAGCGCTGCTGTCCGCGGTGCCAGTGCCGGACCCGGTGATAGATCGGGCCAAAAAGATCATCGCGTTGTACGGCGACATGCCATCCACGATGTCGCCGCCGTCTGGCTACATGTTCCGCACCCGCTGAGCTCGTGCCATGCCCGACTGCGCGATCATCCTGCCCGAACCGGAAGGCGATGCGCACCGCGTTGCCTGTCTGCACCCCCGCCCGGTGCGGGAATCCGAACTGGTCTGACCTGCCCCGATTGATAGGCTGAATAAGGGGCAGCACATGCCGCGCCGCCCCTTGTTGAGTCTGCTCGCCGCCTGTCGCGGAACCTTTACAAAACCGCAGTCAAAGCGTCACGAAGCGGCCTTTAAGGTGCGGTAACTAAATTATGGATACCGGACTTATGTCAATCAAACTGGTCAGCCTGACCTCCGCGCTTGCGATCGCAGCCTCTGCTGCTGCGGCGGAACAGAACTTCAACCGGATCGCCAGCTTTGCGACCGCTGTAAATAACGCTGACGCCAGCGTGGAATCCTCTGCCGAGATCATCAGCGCCTCTGCTGACGGAATGACGCTGGCCTATTCAGACAGCCCGCTGGGTGTCGTCGGCTTCATCGACATTACCGACCCAGCCGCGCCCGCCGCGCTTGGCAATATCGAGGTTGGCGGCGAGCCGACCGCCGTGTCCATATCCGGCACGACCGCGCTGGTCGCCGTGAATACCTCTGAATCCTACACCGCCCCGTCGGGCGTGCTGAAGGCCTATGCCATCGCGGATAAATCCGAACTGGCGTCCTGCGATCTGGGCGGTCAGCCTGACAGCACCGCCGTTGCGCCCGATGGCAGCTTTATTGCGATAGCGATCGAAAACGAGCGGGATGAAGATCTTGGCGATGGCCGCGTCGGCCAATTGCCAGCCGGCTACGTCGTGACCCTGCCGCTGGTGGACGGGTTGCCCGACTGCGCCGCCATGACGACCATCGACGTGACCGGCTTGGCCGAGATCGCGCCCGAGGACCCAGAGCCAGAGTTCGTGGACATCAACGCCGCTGGTGAGATCGTTGTCACGATGCAGGAAAACAACCATATCGTCATCATCAAGGACGGTGCGGTCACGGCGAACTTCTCGGCTGGGTCGGTTGATCTGGAAGGCATCGACGCAACGGATGAGAAGGCAGCACTGTTGTTCACTGAAAGCCAGCCGGGCCGGCTGCGTGAGCCGGACGGTGTGCAGTGGATCGACGACAGCCACTTTGCCATCGCGAACGAAGGCGACATGGACGGCGGCTCGCGCGGCTGGACGATCATGTCCAAGGATGGGGCCGAGGTTTACGAATCTGGTACCGACTTCGAACATGCCGTCGTGCAGACCGGCCACTATCCCGACCGCCGATCCGACGCCAAAGGTGTGGAGCCGGAGGGTATGGAATTCGCGACCTTTGGCGACACACCTTACGTCTTTCTGCTGGCCGAGCGCGCATCAGTGGTCGGCGTCTATGACGTGACCGACCCCGCAGCACCTGTACTGCACCAGATCCTGCCGTCGGGCATCGCGCCCGAAGGGGCCATCGCAATCCCGTCCCGCAACCTGTTCGTCAGCGCGAACGAGGCGGACTTGATCGAGGACGGCGGCGCGCGCAGCCACGTCATGATCTACGAATATCAGGACGCGCCTGCCGCTTATCCGCAGCTCACCTCTGCCGGGGCGGACAACCTAATCGGCTGGGGCGCAATTTCCGGCATGGTCGCGGGTGAAGGCTCGACAATCTATGCCGTCAACGACAGCTTTTTCAGCTACCAGCCCACAATCTTTACCATCGACGCGGGCCAGACCCCGGCTCAGATCACGGCGGCCTTGGCCGTCACACGCGGCGGGATGCCTGCGCAAAAGCTGGATATGGAAGGCATCACGTTGGACGGTGAGGGCGGTTTCTGGGTCGCCTCTGAGGGGCGTACTGACCGTATGACGCCGCACGGCATTTATCACGTCGAAGCGGACGGCAATATCGATCAGGAAATCAGCCTGCCCGCTGAATTACTGGCGCAGGAGGATCGCTATGGCTTTGAGGGGATCACCCTGATCGGTGACACCCTTTGGATGGCGGTGCAAAGTGAATGGGGTGACGATGCTGCCGGTTTCGTCAAACTGGTCGCCTATAACACCGACACGCAAGACTGGGGCGCTGTGTCATATCGGCTGGAGGCCGCGGGCGCGGGCTGGGTCGGCCTGTCAGAAATCACTGCGCATGGCGATTTCGTCTATGTCGTGGAGCGCGACAACCAGATCGGCGCGGATGCCGCGCTCAAAATGGTCTACCGCATCCCTGCGGACCAAATGGTCGCCGCACCGCTGGGCAGCGACTTGCCCGTCGTGACTAAGGAAGAGGTTCGCGACCTGATCCCTGACTTAAAGGCGCAGGGCGGCTATGTCGTGGACAAGGTCGAGGGGCTGGCGATATTTGCTGACGGTACCGCATGGGCCAGCACCGACAACGATGGCGTTGATGACAGCTCTGGCGAGACGTTCTTTTGGTCGCTCGGCCAGTTCTGATCCCAACCTGTGACACCGACTGGCCCCGCACTGTGGGGCCAGTTGCACTGACCGGGGGTTTTTGCCCCGAAGCATGCCATTTCAAATCTTCTGCGGCAGCAGCCGCATCCAGTATCTGAAAAGACATGATATTTTGCTGAAATTCACTTTTGCCGCCCTGCTGATCGCCGCTACCCCAGCTGCAGTCCAAACCGATGATTTCGGGACAAAGGCGCTGATCGGGTTCGAGCGGACAACCCGCGATCTGTGCGGCTATCCCGGGGAGACCGTCGATCCTGCCGGGCTTGCGGCGGCGCTTGCCGGTCCATTGAGCGAGGCGATGGGGCTTTTGAACACAGAATCGATCATCGGATCCTTCTAGGCCTCTGATCCGGATGGCGGTGCCCAGATGTAGGTCTCTACCATGACGGGCCGGAATGGCTGCTATGATCTGCTGACCGGCATCTTGGTTAGGCTAGCGTCAGAGAAGATCGCCACCCTTAATTGACGCCCTAGCGCACGTAATGCACCGCTGGCTTACGGAACAGCAGCAGGGCAGGCAGCACGGCCAGCACGGCCCCAAGTGCCACGACCAGCGCGACAAGGCGCAACTCTTCCCATCCCAACCAGGTGGTTAGGGTCAGGCCGGTTTTGCTGGCAAACAGCGCAGTGGTGGCGCGGGCGGTCAGGGTGCCGCCTGCAAGGCCTGGCACCGTGCGACCCACGATCAGACCCATGACTTAAACCCACATGACCGCAAAGACGTATCCGCGCGTCGCCCTTAGCGCGCGCAGCAGGGCCAGCCGCGCGCTTCTGTGGTGTCAAATTCCAGCAAAGCCGTCGGCGGCTGCAAAATATGAATATCGACTTCGTAGATCGAAAATGAGTTACCGATGTGGAGCAAGTGGATTGATC
>CAWUXN010000248.1:0-2794 GCA_963926415.1 uncultured Loktanella sp. | reverse complement strand
ACCCCCGCGCTATTCATCTTTCATGACAAAGTGATCCTGCCGCGCGCGGCCAAGGGGCTGGCCGGTGAACAAGACACCATCGACGGCCCCGCCGATATTATCATCGCTGGTCATGGCCGGGTCGGCGGCATCGTCAAGCGTATCCTTGAAGGCGGCGGTTATGCCCCGACTGTCATCGATTATTCAGCCTCTCAGATCGAGATGCTGCGCAAGTTCGGCCTGCGCGCCTATTTCGGCGATGCGACCCGGCCTGATATGCTAGAGGCAGCGGGGATCCGAACCGCCCATATGCTGGTTGTTGCTATCGGTGACCGCGACCGGGCGACAGAATTGGTGCGCTATGTCGCAACGCATTTTCCGCGGGTTCATATCGTCGCCAGCGCGCACGACCGCCATCATGTCTATGAACTGTTCGAGGTCGGGTGCCGCGATATCATCCGCGAAACCTTTGATGGCGCGGTCCGCATGGGGCAGTCCGCGCTAGAGGCGATGGGCGTTGAACATGCCATGGCGGCAGATATGGCGCATGGTTTCGTTGCTGACGATTCGGCGCACCTAATTGCCATGGCGCAGATGTTTCACGAAGTCGGCGGCAATCCGATGGACGAACGCTATCTGGAAAAATCCAAGGAACTCCTCGCCATGCAGAACCGCATCTTTGCAGAAGGCGGCCCCAGTTTCGGGCAATTGCGCGCGCGCATGTCGGTCGTGGGGTACGACGTGGATGAAATCGCCCGCCGCAGCGGTATCGCGCTGTCGCCAGAGGACTAGTCGCCAGTCGCCACAGCCGCCAGGATCGCCTTGGCGCTGTCTGACGACCAGTCGGCGTCGCCCTGCAGGCGAGCAATTTCCTGACCTTCGGCGTTCAGAATGACCGTGACCGGCAGGCCGAGCACGCCAAAGGCGCGGGCCATTTCCTGCTTGGGGTCCAGTGCCTTGGGCAGATTGCTGACCCCAATTTCGTCAAAGAATCGGTTTATCGCTTCTGGTGGGTTGCGGCCCGTGGCGATGGTCAGCACTTTGATCTGGTCGCCCAGCGCATCCTGCAATTCGGAAAGATGGGGCATTTCCTTGCGGCAGGGCGCACACCACGTCGCCCAGAAATTCAGCAAAACCGGCTGGCCTGCATATTCGGCGAGCGTGACCTGTGATCCATCTTCTGCGGTAAAGCTGACATTTGGCGCTGTGGCAGGCTTTGATGCGATCACCAGCTTGCGCATATCGCCGTCTTTCAGCGTCTCTAGATCGGCCCCGGCGTGGGCGGCGTTTGCAAGGATCGCAAGGCCCGTATAAAGCAAGGCGGATTTCAGGGATTTCAAGGGGCGCGTCCTTCTCATGACCAAAACTGCAAACTCGATGTGGGGCGGCCGTTTTGCCGCAGGGCCGGACGCGATCATGGAGGCGATCAACGCCTCGATCGGATTCGACCAGCGGCTGGCAGCACAGGACATCGCCGGCTCTCGGGCGCATGCCGCGATGTTGGCCGCAACAGGCATCATTACTCATAACGATGCAGAGGCGATCCGGGAAGGCCTGCTCACGGTACTGTCAGAGATCGAGGGTGGAACGTTTCAATTCTCGACCGCGCTGGAAGACATCCACATGAACGTGGAGGCCCGTCTGAAAGAAGTCGTGGGCGAGGCGGCAGGCCGTCTACACACGGCTAGGTCGCGCAATGATCAGGTCGCCGTTGATTTCCGCCTATGGGTCCGCGATCAGTGTGACGCTGCGGATTCTGCGCTGGCCGCGCTGCAAAACGCGCTGCTTGGGCAGGCAGAGGCGGGGGCTGAGTGGGTCATGCCCGGCTTTACCCACCTGCAGGTCGCGCAGCCCGTCACATGGGGGCATCACATGATGGCCTATGTTGAAATGTTCGCCCGCGACCGGTCCAGATTTGCCGATGCACGCAAACGGATGAACCTGTCGCCCCTTGGGGCTGCGGCGCTGGCTGGTACGTCGTTCCCGATTGACCGCCACATGACGGCAGAGGCGCTGGGCTTTGACGGGCCGATGGGCAATTCGCTGGATGCCGTCAGCGATCGCGACTTCGCGTTGGAGTTCCTTGGCGCGGCGACGATCTGCGCTGTCCACTTGAGCCGTCTGGCCGAAGAGCTGGTGATCTGGTCTTCTGCTCAGTTCCGGTTCGTCAAGATGTCGGACCGCTGGTCCACGGGCTCCAGCATCATGCCGCAAAAGCGCAATCCCGACGCCGCAGAGCTGATCCGCGCCAAGATTGGTCGCATCTTTGGCGCGAACGTCGCGCTGACGATGGTGATGAAGGGGCTGCCGCTGGCCTATTCCAAGGACATGCAAGAAGACAAGGAACAGGTCTTTGACGCCGCCGATCACCTGATGTTGGCGCTGGCCGCGATGGCCGGGATGGTGGGCGACATGACCGCCAACCGCGAGAGCCTGAAGGCCGCTGCTGGGACCGGATTTTCCACAGCGACCGATCTGGCCGACTGGCTGGTGCGCGAGCTGGGGCTGCCGTTCCGCGATGCCCACCACGTCACCGGATCGCTGGTGGCATTGGCCGAAAGTCAGGGGAAAGATTTGCCTGATTTGACCCTTGCCCAGATGAAATCGGTGCATGAAGGTATCAAGCAGGATGTCTTTGATGTGCTGGGGGTCGAAAACTCTGTTGCGTCGCGGACGAGTTTCGGTGGTACGTCCCCGGCCCGCGTGCGGGAGGCCGTCGCCGAATGGCGAAAGGTGCTTGGATGATCAAGGCAACTATAACGGGGCTGCTGGCCCTGACGCTGGCCGGCTGCGGCGCACAAGATCAACCAGCTGC
>CAWUXN010000247.1:0-10198 GCA_963926415.1 uncultured Loktanella sp. | reverse complement strand
GGCCGTCACGCTTTTTCACAGAAAACGCACCAAAGCCGCGCAGTTCGACCCGGTCACCCTGCACAAGCGCACCTGTTATCTCTTCGAAAATCGTGGTCACGATCCGTTCGACGTCGCGCTGAAACAGATGTGGGTTCTGTTCGGCGATCTTTTGAATAAGTTCAGAGCGAATCATTTATTACCTCGCAGGCACAAACAGCTAAAATTGGCAGGCCTGCCATATAGTTGAGCATAGACCGGATACCCCAGTCAAGAAATAGCCCACATACACGTAAAGGTCTAAAAAATTCAGTTTTGACGGTGATAACCGGGCATCCTGCGTTGCGACCCGCCCTCATACTTTAGTATTCCCTCAGCGACACGTCAGCGCGGCTGACCTGTTTCAGCACCGATTCGGCAGCAATAAAATGAAAAAGCCCCGCCGGTTTAACCGGCGGGGCCTTCATCGTTTCAGGACGTCAAAGGTGACGGTCCGGGTTTAGTTGTCGCCTTTCAGCGCTGCACCCAAGATGTCGCCCAGCGATGCGCCGGAGTCGGAGGAACCATACTGGTCGATGGCCTCTTTCTCTTCAGCGATCTCGCGTGCTTTGATCGACAGACCCAGCTTGCGGGTCTTGGAGTCGATGTTGGTGACGCGGACGTCGATCTTGTCGCCGACGCCGAAACGCTCTGGGCGTTGCTCGGCACGGTCACGGGACAGGTCAGAGCGACGGATGAAGGATTTCATGCCTTCATATTCGACCTCGATGCCGCCGTCTTCGATCTTGGTGACCTCAACGGTGATGATCGAGCCGCGCTTCACGCCGCCGATAGCATCGGCAAACGGATCCGCGTCCAGCGCCTTGATCGAGAGCGAGATACGCTCTTTCTCGACGTCGACTTCGGAGACCTTGGCCTTGACCATGTCGCCCTTGCGGAAATCACCGATGATGTCTTCGCCACGTCCATCCCACGACAGGTCAGACAGGTGGACCATGCCATCGATGTCGCCCTCGAGGCCAACGAACAGACCGAATTCGGTGATATTCTTGACTTCGCCTTCGACTTCAGTGCCCTCGGGGTGCGTTTCAGCAAACACTTCCCATGGGTTACGCTGCGTCTGCTTCAGACCCAAGGAAACGCGACGCTTGGCAGAGTCGATTTCCAGCACCATAACTTCGACTTCTTGCGAGGTCGACACGATCTTGCCGGGGTGCACGTTCTTCTTGGTCCAAGACATTTCGGACACGTGAACCAGACCTTCAACGCCTGGCTCCAGCTCAACGAATGCGCCATAATCGGTGATGTTGGTCACGCGGCCGGTGTGGTTGGAATCAAGCGTGTACTTGGCTTCAACAGCATCCCATGGATCGGCCTGCAGCTGCTTCATGCCAAGGCTGATACGGTGGGTTTCTTTGTTGATCTTGATGACCTGAACCTTGATCGTCTCACCGATCGACAGGATCTCGGACGGGTGATTAACCCGGCGCCAAGCCATATCGGTGACGTGCAGCAGACCGTCAACGCCGCCCAGATCGACGAACGCACCGTATTCGGTGATGTTCTTGACCACGCCGTCAACTTCCTGACCTTCGGTCAGGTTGCCAATGACTTCAGCACGCTGCTCTGCACGGGATTCTTCGAGGATCGCACGGCGCGACACAACGATATTGCCCCGGCGGCGGTCCATCTTCAGGATTTGGAAAGGCTGCTTAAGACCCATCAGCGGGCCAGCGTCGCGCACAGGGCGGACGTCAACCTGAGAGCCGGGCAAGAAGGCAACAGCGCCGCCGAGGTCGACAGTAAAGCCACCCTTCACACGGCCAAAGATCGCGCCATCGACACGCTCTTCGTCAGCATAAGCTTTTTCCAGACGGTCCCACGCTTCTTCGCGGCGGGCCATTTCACGCGAAATGACGGCTTCGCCACGGGCGTTTTCCACCTGACGCAGGAACACTTCGACTACGTCGCCAACCTTCAGGTTGGGTTCTTCGCCGGGTTCTGCAAATTCTTTAAGATCGATGCGGCCTTCCATCTTGTAGCCGACGTCGATGATGGCCTGACCGGCTTCGATCGCGATGACCTTGCCTTTGACGACCGAGCCCTCTGAGGGCGTATCAATTTCGAAGCTTTCGTTCAGAAGGGCTTCGAATTCTTCCATGCTTGTGTTGCTTGCCATGTGGCGCTGATTTCCTAATCTTGTGTTTTTATACGGGCCGTGCGGTTGTCTCCGCCGGTCTTTGGATTGCGGTTTGGCCGGTGCGGCGAGTCGAACATAAAACAACAGGGCCGGTGCGATACCGACCCTGCTCGAGTCTCATGCCCGCACCTGTCTCGATACTTCGGCCCGCCTCGTATACAGCGCGGGCCGTTTTATCGCAAGCCCTACGGGCCGGGCCGGCGGTCTTAGGCGACGCGGGTGAACAGGACCTTAGGGTCGCGTCGGACCTTGGCCTGACCGTCCAGCCAGTCACCTTCGGCAGCACGGTAACCCAGCGGCAAAATACAAACCGATTTCAAACCCTTGGCACGCAGACCGAGGATTTCGTCGCACTTGGCAGGGTCGAAACCTTCCATCGGGGTGGCGTCGACCTTCTGCTCTGCGGCGGCGACCATGGCGACGCCAAGTGCGATATACGCCTGACGAGCGGCATGCTGGAAGTTTACTTCGGCGTCACGGCCGACGTAGGTCGCCTTCAGCTTGTTGTAGTATTCGACGATGTTGTCGCTGACACCGCCGCGCGCTTTGCCGGTCTCGTCGCGCACCATGTCGATGCGTTCATCGGTATAGTCGTCCCATGCCGCGAAAACGAGGACATGGCTGCCATCGACCAGCTGCTGCTGACCATAAGCCGCCTCGGACAGTTTTTTACGTACGTCCTTGTTGGAGACTACGAAGACTTCGAACTGCTGCAGGCCGCTGGAGGTGGGCGCAAGGCGCAAGGCTTCAAGGATCGCATCGACTTTGTCGTCAGAGACAACCTTGTCGGCGTCCATTTTTTTGGTGGCATAGCGCCAGTTCAGATCATCAATCAGCATGGGAGTACTCTTTCGGGATGTAGCGGCGTCCACATCGGACGTCGTATCGCCTGTCAGATAAGCCATAGCTGCACGCCTCACAGGGGGCGGCTTTGCACAGCATATGTGCGACGCTGCACTGCGGCAGGATGAAAGCCTGAATTAATTGAGCAGCGCCTTAATCGGGCCGGTGATAGTATCCGACATCGGCTGCACCGGCGCGCCCCAAGTTCCGATGACCTGTCCCTGCCCGTCCATCAGCACCTTGTTGAAGTTCCACCCCGGCGCAAAGCCAGTTTGCGCCAGCACATCGCGATAGAACGGATGCGCCTGATCGCCGCGCACATGGGTGATATCGGTCATCGGCAGATCGATGCCGTATTGCAGTTGGCAGAAATCCTTGACCTCTGCGCTGCTGGACAGTTCCTGATTAAAGTCGTCCGATGGTACCGCAAGCACCACTAGCCCCTGATTGCGATAGGTATCATAGAGTTCCTGCAGCGCGGCGAATTGCGGCGTGAAGCCGCACATAGAGGCAGTGTTCACAACCAACACCGGCTGCCCCTTCCAATCGTCCAGCGACAAGGTGCCGCCGTCGATAGAGTTGAAAGTGATATCCTGCGCCGCCGCAAATAGCGGCCCCGCTAGACAGATCGCAACAGCTGAAAAAAGATAACGCATCGAGATACCCTTCGTTTACATTTGGTCAAGACATAGCGTGTAGATGGGGTGAGGCCAGCGCCGGGCTCATACCGTTTTGGCGGGATGGGGCGCTAAGATGCGGGGGCCAGCCCCGGCACCCCCGAGATACTTGGGACGAAACGACGGGAGTACATGCCTAAACTCGGCCTACGCGCGCCGGCTCGTCACGATCCCGATGGCTTGCTCTAGCGCCTCGGCAGCCGTCATGTGGGTGGTGTCGATCTCAATCGCGTCGGCGGCGGCCAGCAAGGGGGCCTCTGCCCGGTTTTGGTCGCGGGCATCGCGTGCGCGCACTTCGGCCAGAATGGCGGCACGGTCGACCACGACGCCTTTGCCGGTCAGTTCGGCAACGCGCCGGTCAGCGCGGATTTTCGGGCTGGCGGTGACAAACAGTTTTACGTCTGCATCTGGGCAGATCACCGTACCAATGTCGCGCCCGTCCAACACTGCGCCGCCCACGCGGCGCGCAAAGCTGCGCTGAAACGCCACAAGCGCGGCGCGCACCTGCGGGATCACCGCGACCTGACTGGCCGCTTCAGCCACGGCCTGCGTCCGCAAGGTATCACCGGTCAGATCGGACGGATCGAGCGCCTGGGCGACGGCGACAGGCTCGCCGCCTGCAAGCACGCCAGCCCCCACGGCGCGGTACAGCAGTCCGGTGTCCAGATAGGCAAAGCCAAAGTGCGCAGACAGCGCCTGCGCCAGCGTCCCCTTGCCCGCTGCAGCAGGCCCGTCGATAGCGATCGTAAAGCTCATGCCGTCGTCGGCGCGATCAGGGCACCCAGACTGTCCATCAGCGGGCCAAAGATTGGAAAGGACGTCGTAATCGGACTGCCGTCGTCGACCTGCATCGGTGCCTGCGTCGCCATGCCCAGGACCATGAACGCCATGGCAATGCGGTGGTCCAGACGGCTTTGCACCAAGGCACCGCCAGGGACATTCCCAGCGCCCAGACCGGTGACTTGCCACCAATCGTCACCCTCGGCCACTTCGACTCCCGCTGCGCGCAGACCCTGTGCCATGGCGTCGATCCGGTCGCTTTCCTTGACGCGCAACTCGCGCACGCCCTGCATGTCTGTCACGCCCGTCGCGAAGGATGCGACGACGGACAGCACGGGGTATTCGTCGATCATGCTGGCCGCGCGGGCTGGCGGCACTCTGATACCCTTCATGTCGGGGGAATAACGCGCGCGCAGATCAGCGACAGGCTCGCCGCCCTCGATCCGTTCATTTTCATAGGTCAGATCCGCACCCATTTCGCGCAGGGTCGTGAACAGTCCGGCCCGCGTCGGGTTCAAGCCGATGCCCGGCACCAGCACATCTGATCCCGGCACAATCAGCGCTGCACAGACCGGAAAGGCTGCACTGCTGGGGTCGCGCGGTACAGCAATGACCTGCGGCTGCAGCTCTGGTTGGCCTTGCAGGGTAATGACGCGGCCCTCAACGGTTTCTTCTACTTCGATCTTTGCCCCGAAACCGGCCAGCATCCGCTCTGTATGATCTCGGGTGGCTTCTTTTTCGATCACAACCGTCTGGCCGGGCGCATTCAGGCCCGCCAGCAGCACGGCAGATTTGACCTGCGCCGATGGCACGGGAACGACATAGCGCACCGGTACCGGATCAGCGGCCCCAACCAGCGTCATAGGCAAACGCCCCCCCTCGCGGCCGACGGCACGCGTGCCAAACAGCGCCAGCGGATCGGTCACGCGGCCCATTGGCCGGCTGCACAGGGATGCATCGCCAGTAAAAGTCGCGGTGATCCCGGTGGTCGCCATCGCGCCCATGATCAACCGCACACCGGTGCCGGAATTACCACAATCAATGACGCCGGCAGGTTCGGCAAAGCCGCCAACGCCGACACCCTGCACGGACCATGTACCGCCGCCGTGGTCGGTGACCGTCGCGCCAAAGGCCCGCATCGCCTTGGCCGTGTCCAGCACATCGTCACCTTCCAGCAGGCCCGTGATCCGCGTCTCGCCCACGCACATCGCGCCAAGGATCAGCGAGCGGTGAGAGATCGACTTGTCGCCCGGCACTTCGGCCACGCCGGTCAGCGGTCCACAAGCGCGAGAGGTCATCGGAACAGGGGTGCCATGGCCGGACATGAGGTGCTTCCTTTGCAAATTCGGCCCTGCTTAGCCCAGCCGCTGATCTAGGTCGAGGGGGCTGGTCATAGCAGCATGGGACGGTGGGCGGGGCCTATTGGCCCGGCAATGCCGGACAGCGTCACGCAGGCTTGCGGAAGGTCAGGTAATGGGGACCGCGCCCTTCGCGCAGGGCCTTTTGCTCATAGCGCGTCGACACCCAGTCATCCCACGCGACACTCATGCCGTTCGGCATTGCAGTTTCCAGCACAAAGCCCGCCTTTGGCACCTCTTCCAGCGTCTGGCGGACATAGTCGGGGATATCCGTCGCAACCCGAAATTCAGCGCCGGGTTTCAACACCCGGAACAATGGGTCCAGATGCTCTGCCGTCACAAACCGCCGCCGGTGATGGCGGGATTTGGGCCAAGGGTCGGGATAGTTTAGAAACGCCTTGGATATCGCGGCATCGGGCATGACATCGAACAGATCGCGCACATCGCCGGGATGCACTTTCAGGTTTTCCACATTCGCTTTGCGGATCTTGCCCAGCAGCATCGCCACACCGTTGATGAACGGTTCACAGCCGATCAGGCCAATCTCGGGATAGCGTTCTGACATGGCAACCAAATGCTCGCCGCCGCCAAAACCGATTTCAAGCCAGATATCCTTGCCGTCAAAAATCCCAGCGGGGTCAATTCTCACCCGGTCGGGGTTCACATCCCAGCTAATCGGCCCCGGCGACAAAGCGTCGAGGTCGTTTTCAAGGTAATCCTTCTGGCTTGCCCGGATGGTCTTGCCACGGAAGCGGCCATAGAAATTGCGCCATGGGGCGCCCGATGGGTGTCTGTCTTCAGTCATGGCCGCAGGCTTTAGACGAGCCCGTGCGCGCCCGCAACCGCTCGCCCATCGCAAATGCAAAAGGGGCGGACCACTGGCCCACCCCTTCCAGTCCGCAATAACTTCGACGCTTAAACGGCTAAACGGCGCGCTTTAGCGCGTCAGCCAGATCGGTGCGTTCCCAGCTGAAACCGCCGTCCGCCTCTGGCGCGCGGCCAAAGTGGCCATAGGCTGAAGTACGGGCATAGATCGGGCGGTTCAGGCCCAGGTGGGTGCGAATGCCCTGCGGTGTCAGGTCCATCGTCGCGCGGATCGCCTTTTCGACGGCAGCCGGGTCGACTTCACCCGTATCATGCAAATCGACATAGACCGACAGCGGCTGCGCGATACCGATGGCATAGGACAGTTGCAGGGTGCACTTATCCGCCATGCCGGATGCCACAACGTTCTTGGCCAGATAGCGCGCAACGTAAGCGGCAGAGCGATCAACCTTGGTCGGATCCTTGCCGGAAAACGCGCCGCCTCCGTGGGGGGCCGCGCCGCCATAGGTGTCCACGATGATCTTGCGACCCGTCAGGCCCGCATCGCCATCGGGGCCGCCGATGACGAAGGTGCCAGTCGGGTTGACCCACCATTGGGTCGCGTCGGTGATAAAGCCGTCGGGCAGCACTTCGCGGATGTAAGGTTCGACAATCGCGCGGATATCGGCACTGGTCTGGGCCTCATCGGCGTGCTGCGTCGAAAGGACGATCGACGTCACCTCGACCGGTTTGCCATCGACATAACGCAACGAGATTTGGCTTTTCGCATCCGGGCGCAGTGTCGGCTCTTCGCCAGATTTGCGCACCTCGGCCAGACGGCGCAACACGGCATGGGCATACTGAATCGGGGCCGGCATCAACTCTGGCGTTTCGCGTGTTGCAAAACCGAACATGATGCCCTGATCGCCAGCGCCTTCGGGTTTGCCATCGGACGCATCGACACCCATCGCGATATGGGCGGATTGCTCGTGCAACAGGTTGGTGATTTCGCAGGTTTCGTGGTGAAACTTGTCCTGCTCGTAGCCGATGTCCTTAATCGCGGCGCGGGCGATGTCGGGGACTTGCGACAAAAGCGCATTTGTCTTTTCCTGCGTGCTCAAACCGACTTCGCCGCCGATCACGACGCGGTTGGTTGTCGCAAAGGTTTCGCAGGCGACGCGGGCCTCCGGCTCTTCGGTCAGGAACGCATCTAGGATGCTGTCGGAAATACGGTCGCAGACCTTGTCAGGGTGTCCCTCTGACACGGATTCAGAGGTGAAAATATAATCGTGGCGTGACATGGGACGTGCTCCATTTCAAATTACCCCGCCCCGTCAGGAAGCCGTTGTGGCAGGTCAGCTGTTTTGTTAAGCAGACTGCCCAGCAGGGTCAACGCAAATCGCGCCGCCACCTGCGGTTGCGCAGGGCAGAAGCGAGTAAGCCGATCAACACCAGCGCTATGACCGGCGCGTCACCCCAACGTACGTAGGGTGTTGCGTCGCGGGCCAGTGGCAGCGGCGCATCGACGTAACCTGGGGTGTCCAGTGGGATCGTCGCCGTGATGCGACCATATGCATCAATCATCGCGCTGATCCCCGTGTTGGCGGACCGCACCATCGGCAACCCTTGTTCGATTGCGCGCAGCCGCGCCTGCAACAGGTGTTGCGTGGGCCCTGCCCCTTTGCCAAACCATGCGTCATTGGTGATCATCATCAGCAACCGGGGCCGCTGCGCCGTCGTGATTTCTTCTGCAAAAATGCCTTCGTAGCAGATCAGTGCTCGCGCGCTGCCAATTCCCGGCAAATCAATCAGAGGCTGCGGCACACCGCCCTTGGCAAACCCGCCGCCTTCGGACGTGGCAAGGCCGTGAATACCAAACCGCCGAAGCACCTCTCCAAAGGGGACATATTCGCCGAAGGGGACCAGATGCGCCTTATCATAGGCCTGTACAACCTGCCCCATGCGACCCAGCACGATCAGCGAATTGTAATACAGGCCGTCCTGACTGCGGTTGATGCCTGTCACCAGCGGCACGCCTTGGGCTGCCTCTGATATCGCCTCCAGCTCTGGTTGGGCGAAATCCATCAGAACAGGCACAGCTGTTTCAGGCCATACGATCAGGTCCGGACGCGGCGCGGCCTGCGTGTAGTCGATCATGCGGCGCAAGAATCTCAGGTTGTGTTCGGGGTCCCACTTTTCGTCCTGTGGCGCGTTTGGCTGCACGATCCGGACCTGCGGCGCGTCGGCGGAAACAGCGCTGATTGGCGGCAACAACAGCGGCACGGCAACCAGTGCAATTATGGCAGGCACCGCGCCCAGCCAGCGCCCGCGCGTCAGCCAGACCAGACCGCCTGCGACAACAAGCGTCAGCAACGTCAGCAGATGCGGGCCGCCGAAACTCGCCAGCTGCGCCCAAGGCGTCGGGATCAGCACATGGCCAATCAGGCCCCAGGGAAAACCAGTAAATAAGTAGCCGCGCACCGCCTCGACGAGCGTCAGCGACAAGGCAAGCGCAGACAATCGCCCCGGTGCGATAATTCGGGCCATAAGTGTGCCCGCGACCCAGAAAAGCGCGGCCCCAAGCGCCATTAGTGTGACAGCAATTGGCGCGGCCCAGCCCCAGGTACCCGCGTCCACCAGAAACGGATCGACCAGCCAGCGTAGTGTGAACCCGAAATAGCCAAGCCCCATCAGCAAGGCAGCAGCCAGCGCCGGGCGCATCGCCGGGGCCGTCACCAGCACGGCCATGACGACGCCCCATGCGGGCACAGCAATGTACCACGCATCCAGCGGGGCCATACCCAATGCGACGATAAACCCCAGCGCTAGCAGCGACGCCGCACGCGGCCAGCGGCCAAGCCGCCATAGCCGGTCTGTCAGTGAAGTCACATCAGCCCCACGTTATGCCTTCGGAAGCCGCACACGCAGCCGCTTGATCCGGCGGGGATCGGCGTCCAGCACCTCGAACTCTGGACCGTCGGGATGGCGGATGACTTCGCCGCGCACGGGCACATTGCCGGATAGCATCATCACCAAGCCGCCCAGACTGTCGACCTCTTCTTCATCGATATCCTCGTGGTCGGTCAGGTTCATGCCGATCTCGGCCTCGAAGTCCTCCAGCGCGGTCTTGGCTTGCGCGATGTAAACGCCGGGGCTTTCAAGGCTAAAGCTTTTCACCTCGTCCACGTCGTGTTCATCCTCAATCGCGCCGACGACTTGTTCCAGCAGATCCTCGATTGTGACCAGACCATCGGTGCCGCCGTATTCGTCGATCACCAGCGCCATGTGGGTGCGATCGGCCTGCATCTTGGTCAACAGGATGCCCAGCGGCATCGACGGCGGCACAAACAGCAAAGGCCTAAGTAAAGCACGCAGGTCAAAAGCGATGGTATCGCCGTTAAAGCCGTATTTTAGCGCGAAATCCTTGAGGTTCACGAACCCGAGCGGGGTGTCCAGCGTTCCATCATAGACGGGCAACCGCGTCAGACCGCTTTCGCGAAATGTGGCGACAAGATCGTCCTTGGTCGTGGTGACAGAGGTGGCGATGATGTCGGCCT
>CAWUXN010000246.1:0-3411 GCA_963926415.1 uncultured Loktanella sp. | reverse complement strand
GCCACCGTCTCACCCTTACCCACGGTGAAGCTTAAGCCCCGCACGGCGGAAAAATCCTGGCCATCTTGACGGAAGCCGATGTTCAGGTTCGAGACCTCCAACACAGCGTTCATTGGAAGGTCTTTCTGGGGTCAAACGCATCGCGCACCCCTTCGAATATGAACACCAGCAGCGACAACATGATCGCAAAGGTAAAGAAGGCGGTAAAGCCAAGCCAAGGCGCTTGCAGATTTTGCTTGGCTTGCAGCGTCAGCTCTCCCAATGATGGGGCCGACGACGGCAGGCCGAAGCCCAGAAAGTCGAGCGTTGCCAGCGTGCTGATGCCCCCGGTAATCAGGAACGGCAACATCGTGACCGTGGCGACCATGGCGTTCGGCAGGATGTGGCGGATCATGATCGTCCGGTCCCGCACGCCAAGCGCACGTGCAGCGCGGACATATTCGAAATTGCGAGCGCGCAGGAATTCGGCGCGCACAAGGCCCACCAGCGACGTCCAACCGAATAGGACTATCAGGAACACTAACAGCCAGAAACTTCGCCCCAAAATGGCGAACATGATGATGATGACATAGAGCGACGGGATGCCGGACCAGATTTCAATCACCCGCTGAAAGGTCAGATCGACCCAGCCGCCGAAATAGCCCTGCACTGCCCCCGCGACGATGCCGATCAGCGACGAGGCGACAGTCACGATCAAGGTGAACACGATGGACAGCCGGAAACCATAGATCACACGGGCGACGACGTCGCGCTTGGTATCGTCCGTGCCCAACCAGTTATTCGCATCTGGCGCAGACGGGGCCACGCCCGGCACGTCCACGATGGTGTTATAGCTGTAGGGGATAAGCGGCCAGACCATCCAACCCTTGCT
The DNA here is from genome assembly GCA_963926415.1 of uncultured Loktanella sp. GTDB lineage: Bacteria > Pseudomonadota > Alphaproteobacteria > Rhodobacterales > Rhodobacteraceae > Loktanella. The sequence goes on along the minus strand of CAWUXN010000246.1, from coordinate 2,540 downwards.
GTAATTCGAATCGTCGATCGTGCCTGCGTCTGATGCCGAGATCGTAGCTTCGGGATCATCGAAACACATGTCTGCCAAACCGCCCGTAGCGATCAGGCATTTGACCTCAACGTCGGTATAACCTGCCTCTGTGAGAAAATCGCCGCCATAGTCTGCCTCTGAATAGAAGCTAAAGATCGGCATCCGCAGTTCGCCGCGGTAGTCGACCAGCAACGGTTTGTCGTTGGCGATGAATTCCGCCAGCAGCGACAGGCCGAATAGGATCGCAAAGATCCATAGCGACCAGACCGCCCGGCGGTTGCGCTTAAAATTGCGCCAGCGGCGCTGGTTCAGGGGCGACAGGTAAGGCGCGCGGGTCTTGGCCGCGCCCATCAGCGCCTGTTCATGCGGGTCGATATTGGTCATGTCAGCCCCTCGCCTCGAAATCGATGCGCGGATCGATGAACATATAGGTGAGATCGGTGATGATCCCGACGGCAAGCCCCATCAGCGAAAATGCGAACAGCGTGCCGAAGACGACCGGATAATCGCGGGCCACGGCCGCCTCGTATCCCAAGCGGCCCAAACCATCGAGGCTGAACAGCGTCTCAATGATCAGCGAGCCGCCAAAGAAGACCGAGATGAACAGCGCCGGAAAGCCGGAAATCACGATCAGCATCGCGTTGCGAAAGACGTGGCGATACAAGATTGTCCGCTCACCCAGACCCTTGGCCTTGGCAGTCAGGACATACTGCTTCTTGATCTCGTCCAGAAAACTGTTCTTGGTCAGCAGGGTTAGGGTCGCGAAGCTGGCGATGGTCATCGATAGCACCGGCAGCGCGATATGCCAGAAGTAATCGCCGATCTTGCCCAGCAAGGACAGGTCATCAAAGTTCGTGGAAGTCAGCCCCCGCAGCGGGAAAATGCGCCAATAACTGCCGCCTGCAAACAGAACGATCAGCAGGATCGCGAACAGAAAGCCGGGGATCGCATAGCCGACGATGATCGCCCCGCTGGTCCAAGTGTCGAATTTCGACCCGTCGCGCACCGCCTTCTTGATCCCCAGCGGGATCGAGATCGCGTAGGCGATCAGCGTCGTCCACAGGCCAAGAGTGATGCTGACCGGCATCTTTTCCATGACCAGATCGAACACAGAAATCGACCGGAAATAGCTTTGGCCGAAATCAAAGCGAACGTAATTCCACATCATCGAAACAAAGCGTTCCAGCGGCGGCTTATCGAAGCCGAATTCCTTTTCCAGCTCTGCGATGAACCCCGACGGCAGGCCACGCGAGCCGATGTAGTCGCTGCCGCCGCCATCGACCAGCTCGCCCCCGCCACCGCCAGAGATGCCTTCGAAAACATCTCCGCCGCCTTCCATTTGGGCTATTATCTGTTCGATCGGGCCGCCGGGGACGAATTGCGTCAGGGTAAAGTTAACCACCATGATCCCGACCAAAGTCGGAATTACCAGCAGCAGACGGCGTAGGATATAAGCGCCCATTTCAGATCAGCGCAGAGCGCCGGACGCCTTCAGCGCCTCGGCTTTACCCGCGTTGAACCACCAGAAATCTGTCTCTCCCAGTGCATAGGGCGGCAGTTCCGCGGGGTGTTCGAACATGTCGTAATAGGCAACGGTGTAGACCGCCTTGAACCATTCGGGCACCCAAAAGCCATAAGACCGCAGCACGCGGTCCAGTGCGCGGGTCGCAGCGTGCATATCATCCGACCTCTGGGCGGCGACCACCGTATCGATCAGGCTATCGATCGCCGGGTCTGCCAGCCCCATCAGGTTGGGCTGCTGTCCTCGGCGGTTTCCGAGCCGAACCACTGCTTCAGCTCTGTCCCCGGCTCTAGCTGCATCGAGAAGCTATGCGTCACGATATCCCAGTCGCCGGACCGCGTGCGTTCGGTTTCCTGCGCCGGTTCCAGGCGGGTCTGCGGGACGTGGCGCAGGGCCGCTATGACGTGCGCCTCTACACCAGGGGCGTGCCAGAGCTTGCCGCACTGGCGCATGGGTTCAACCACATGACCGAACGGCTGGCGACTTTTTCCGACAGCAACCAGCGTCTGCAGCAACAGATTCAGAATGTCCAGGAAGAAGAACGCGCCGGTATCGCGCGCGACCTGCATGACGAAGTGGGGCCTTACCTGTTCGCGATCCAGGTGGATGCCAGCACGGCCGCGAAATCGGCCGATCCGCAAACGCGCGAACTGGGCGCCAGGGTTCGTGACGCTGTTCAGCATGTCCAGCGGCATGTACGTGACATCATGCGGCAGCTGCGGCCGGCCAACGATCTGGAATTTGGGCTCGAGGCTGCGATAGCGGATCTGGTTCTTTTCTGGTCGCGCCGCTATCCCGCCATTCGCTTCGAGGCGCCATCACGCCCGGCCTGACATTGGACCGGCGAAGCGAGGAAGCGGCCTATCGCATCGTGCAGGAAAGTCTCAGCAATGCGGTGCGCCATGGTGATCCGCAAACCATCCGCATCGTCATCGCGGACGAGGCGGGCGGCGCCCTGGTGTGCGTCGAAGATGATGGCGGTGGTCTCAAGCAATCC
>CAWUXN010000245.1:0-2517 GCA_963926415.1 uncultured Loktanella sp. | reverse complement strand
GCGAGGTTGCAGCCAATCCGCAAGCGCTGGTCAGTGTATCGAGCCTGTTTGCAGCACAGGAACAGCAGGTTGCAGCGCGCGTGATGGGCGACATCGACCGCCTGCTGGCCGCGCCCGGCGTGCAAGCGCTGTGCCTCGGTTGCACCTCTGACAGCACTGTTGCGCCCGCCGCCGCCCGCAACCCGGCATTGCCGTGGTGGCAGGCGATCGCGGCGCGTCTTTTGGCGCATTGACCGCTTGTCAATTCGCCCCGGGCATGGCAATGGCGCGCGCCTGTCCGGGGCAAAACGCCCCTCGGGCGGGCGCGTAGCTCAGTGGTAGAGCACACCCTTCACACGGGTGGGGTCGCAGGTTCAATCCCTGCCGCGCCCACCATCTTTTCAATGACTTAGAAAAGATGGCGGCACCGTCCATGAAAAATCCATGAAAAAGGCCGGTTGAAGCCGAGTGCTTAATTGCGCTTGCGAGCCATGCCGGGGGTGATCTGCCCCCTTCTGAGTGGTCCAAAATCTCTGTTATTTTGGACCAAGAAGGAGTTTGGAAATGGGCAAGAGGCACAAGCCTGAAGAGATTATCGGCAAGTTGCGTGAGGCTGAGATTGTGTTGGCGCAGGGCGGGACGACAGCGGATGCATGTCGGCGGATCGCGGTTGCCGAGCAGACATATTATCGTTGGCGCAAGGAATATGGCGGTCTGAAGACCGACCAGGCTCGGCGCATGAAGGATCTGGAGAAGGAGAATCTCCGGCTCAGGCGTGCGATCTCCGACCTGACGCTCGACAAGTTGATCCTGCAGGAGGCAGCCCGGGGAAACTTCTGAGCCCTGCGCGGCGAAGGCGCTGCATCGATCATGTGCGAACCGAGCTGGCAGTATCCGAACGACGGGTCTGCCGGGTGCTTGGCCAGCATCGATCGACGCATCGCAAGGTTCCGCGCAGGGCCGATGACGAAGATGCGCTCACTGACGACATCGTCGCACTGGCGCGCCAATATGGTCGTTATGGCTATCGCCGGATTACGGCGTTGTTGCGCGATGCAGGATGGAAGGTGAACCGCAAGCGGGTCGAACGTATCTGGCGGCGCGAGGGCCTGAAGGTGCCGCAGAGGCAACCCAAGCGGGGTCGCCTATGGCTGAACGATGGTTCGTGTATCCGGCTGCGGCCTGAGTATCCGGGGCACGTCTGGGCATACGACTTCGTAGAAGGTCGCACCCACGATGGCCGCAAGTTCCGCATCCTGACGATCATCGATGAAGCCAGCCGCGAATGCCTCGCCCTGATTGTGGCGCGACAGCTCAAGCACGAAGACGTGCTGGCAGCCCTGGCCGACCTGTTCATCGCGCGCGGGCCACCTGCCAATATCAGGTCCGATAATGGCAGCGAATTTATTGCGACGGCAGTCCAGAAATGGCTGGCGCAGGTCGGCGTGACGACGCTCTACATCACCCCGGCTTCGCCATGGGAAAATGGCTACAACGAGAGCTTCAACGGGTCCCTTCGCGATGAACTGCTCAACGGCGAGATCTTCTACAGCCTTGCAGAAGCAAAGGTGCTGATCGAGGCTTGGCGCCGGCATTACAACACAATCCGCCCCCACAGCAGCCTCGGCTACCGACCGCCGGCCCCGGAAACAGCTTCGCCGCCATTGCCGCCTTCCGGTTCCGCTACGCTCCACCTCCAGGCGGCAATGGCAACGGAGGCAATAATGCACTAACAATCAACACGGACCACTCAGTGGGGGCCGGTCAATTCTGTGGCGCTGGCGGTAGAGCACTGTGTCGTGAGGGATCGGGACCTTGCGGTTGACCTTTGACGGGATGCAGGGAGTGATGCCCCGCTCGGCCAGGGCGGCGCGGAACCAATCGGCATCATAGCCCCGGTCGGCCAGCAGTGCCTTGGCTTTGGGCAAGGCGTCGATCATCAGCGCAGCGCCCTTGTAGTCGCTCATCTGTCCTTCGCTGAGCAGCATGACCAGTGGTCGGCCCTTGCCATCGCAGACGGCATGAAGCTTGGAGTTCAGGCCGCCTTTGGTGCGTCCGATACGTCGGGGAACAGCCCCTTTTTGAGCAGGCTGGCTGCCGTGCGGTGCGCCTTGAGATGGGTGGCATCAATCATCAACTGATCCGGTTTACCGCCCTTGGCGGCCAGCGCCGCGAAAATCCTGTTGAACACGCCCATGCGGCTCCAGCGGATGAACCGGTTGTAGATCGTCTTGGGCGGGCCGTATGCCGCGGGCACATCACGCCATCGCAGGCCATTACGGATCACGAAGATGATGCCGCTGATGATCCGACGATCATCGACCCGCGGAACCCCGTGAGACAGTGGAAAATACGGCTCGATCCGGCGCATCTGCGCCTCGGACAACCAAATCAGGTCACTCATGGTAACGCCTCCTCGCGCCACCATTGAATCAGCCGATCCGACATCCCGCAAGCAATTTAATGGGTCCTGAGCCTAGATGCGAACGCGAATCTTTTCATGAAAGTGCAGTGGCATGCGCAGCCGCCCTTGACCGG
>CAWUXN010000244.1:0-2544 GCA_963926415.1 uncultured Loktanella sp. | reverse complement strand
GACCTCGTCCAGATGGCAGATGTGGGTTTCAGCCGTAAAAAAGCTGTCGCCGCTGGCGACGTAGTCCATATCGCATCCCACTAGCGCCATCAGGCGGTCCGTCGCCTCTCCAAAAGCATGCAGATAGCGCGCCTCGGTCATGTGGCCGTTATAATCGGTCCAGTCCAACGGGACAGCGCGGTGCATCGTACGGACGGGTTGCGTCAGATCGGCATCGTCCAGCGACTGTGGAAGGGCGTCCATGCGCCGGTCTTGCGCATTCAGCAACGCACCCGCACCGCTGTCCCGCGCCTTGAGCCCGCGCAGGATCGTCACAAGATTATCGTCGCGAATACGCTCTAGCGTGCGGATATCATGGTGACCGGATTGGGCGTCGGACTGCTGCGTGATACGGTCGATCAGCGCCTCGTCCATGTCGGGCACATCGGTCAACTTGGACCATGGCCAAGCCAGCGCAGGTCCGAATTGTGCAACAAAATGGCGCATCCCCGCCTCTCCACCCGCGATCCTGTAGGTTTCGAACAAGCCCATCTGCGCCCAGCGCAAGCCAAAGCCATAACGGATCGCGTCGTCAATCTCTTCCGTGGTGGCCTGTCCGTCGCGGACCATCCACAGCGCCTCTCGCCAGACGGATTCCAGCAGTCGGTCAGCGATATGAGCGTCGATTTCAGCGCGCACCCGCAGGGGATACATGCCGATTTGCGTCAGGATTTCTGCGGCGCGATCTACGAGCGCCGCATCATTCGCGGGGCTGGCGACCAGTTCAACGGCGGGCAGCAGATAGACCGGGTTGAACGGATGCGCGACGATAATCTGTTCGGGGCGCGTGGCGCAGCCTTGAAGGTCGGACGGTTTAAAGCCGCTGGTGGAAGAGGCGATGATCGCATCTGGCCCGCAAGCGGCCTGAAGCGTTTGATAGACTTTGCGCTTCAGTTCCAGCCGTTCCGGCACGGATTCTTGTATCCAATCCGCGCCTTGCACCGCCTCTGCCATGCTCTCGCACCAGATCAGCTGGCCTTCGGGTGGCAGGGCCACGTCGGACAGGCCAGGCAGCGACCGGCGCGCCGCCGCGATCACGGCATCCATCTTGCGCGGGCCATCCGGGTCCGGGTCGCATACCCGCACGTCCCAGCCCATCAGCAAGAACCGCGCGGCCCAGCCTGCGCCAATGACGCCGCCGCCTATGATCGCCATCGTTTGCGGCATCAGTTGACCGCGTCCAAGTCCTGCTGTTCAAGCGCCGCGTTCAGATCCGAATCCGTCAGCGGATCATCCAGCGCCTCTTGCAGCACCGGATTGAGGCGCACGGTAGGATCGCAGGCCGTCATAGGGCTGGTCACATCGCGGATGACAAAACCACCGCGCGCGCGGCATTCCTCGAACGGCATGGATGTTCCGATGACCATGAATTCGCGAAACGCCGCATTCGAGCCAACCGCATCACCGCCGCCGCCCGGCAGCACACCGCCGCCTGCACAGCCCGCCAAAAGGGCGGTCGCCGCAAGCCCCAGATATGTCTTCATCAAGGCACCTCCACCAATCGGGCCAAGTCATAGCCATTGAATTCAAGCACATCCCGCGCGGCGCGCAGCCGGTCGGCGGGGATTTTCGTGTCCCGGTTCAGGATCCAGCCGGACCGACCGTTAGGCGTGCCCACGACTGCGGTGCGATAGCCTTCATCGATCCACAGCACCCAATAGTCGGATGCAAAGGGGATCGTGTCAAAGCTAACCTTCAGCCGGCCGGGGCCGACGACATCGGCGCGCCCTTTGATCGTGTTGCGCACCTCGCCTTCCAGCGTGCGGCAGGTGTTCAGCACCGAAAGCCCGCCATCCGGCAAGGCCGCATATTCAGCTGTAACACCGGCGCAGCCTGCCTCGAACGGGACGGGAAAGCGGGCGATTTCATACCATTTGCCAGCATAGCGTTCGGCGCTGAAGTTCAGGGCAGAGCCGATGGGCACGCTTCGGTCGCGGTAGACCTCGAATAACTGGCCGACGGGTTCATCAGGCAGCGGTTTGGCGCAGGCGACCAGTATCAGAAGAAACGCAAGACGCTTCATGCATACACCGGGACGCGTTTGGTCAAGTTCAGTTTGGTTCGCACCTGCGCCGGGGTCATGATCCGCGCGCCAAGGTTTTCGATGATATCGACGGCACGTTCCACCAGCTGCTCATTTGTGGCCAGCTGGCCGCGGCCTAACATCAGGTTGTCCTCTAGTCCGACGCGCACATGGCCGCCCGCCAGCACGGATGCCGCGACATAGGGCATCTGGTGGCGGCCCAGCCCGAAGGCAGAGAAAGTCCAGTCGTCAGGCACGTTGTTCACCATCGCCAACAGGGTATTGAGGTCATCTGGTGCACCCCATGGCACACCCATGCAAAGCTGCACAAGCGCGGGGCCGGTCAGCACGCCCTCTGCCACCAGTTGCTTGGCGAACCACAGATGGCCGGTATCAAACGCCTCGATTTCTGGGCGCACACCAAGTGCGGTCATCATGCCGCCCATCGCGCGCAACATGCCCGGCGTGTTGGTCATGACGTA
>CAWUXN010000243.1:0-6439 GCA_963926415.1 uncultured Loktanella sp. | reverse complement strand
GTTCACCGGAGAAATCACGCCGCTGGGCCGCGGTGACTGGCAGCTGACAGGCAAGCTGGGTGCGACAGTGGTGCAGCCCTGCGTCGCCACGCTGGCCCCAGTGACCACGCGGCTAGATGAAGAGATCCGCCGCGTTTATGCGCGCGACTTTACCTATCCGGGCGGCGCAGAGGCAGAGATGCCGGCGGACGACACGGTCGAGCCGCTGCCCCAGACCCTTGATCTGGGCGTCGTGATGATCGAAGCGTTAAGCTTGAGTCTGCCGTCCTTTCCCCGCGCAGCGGGCGCAGAGACGGGCCAAGTGCTAGCCGCAGCCAAAGGCGTGGCCCCGATGACCGACGATGATGCAAAGCCCTTTGCCGGTCTGGGCGCGCTGCGTGACAAGCTGGCAGGGGACACTGAAAACGACAGCTGAGACACCGTTTACAAAAGGGTTGCACAAACATGCTATCGCAGTATGTTCTCTACCTCTTCTATACCCCCCTCGACAGGGCGGCCCTGATGACATAGGACCGCCGCGAGATAACCAAAACACGGGCCATTCGCGCCCCTCATTAACAGATAGGTTGCGACATGGCCGTCCAGCAGAATAAAGTTTCTAAATCCCGCCGCAACATGCGTCGTTCACACGATTCGCTCTCCAGCGCGAACCCGAACAACTGCACGAACTGCGGTGAAGAGAAGCGCCCCCACCACATCTGCCCGTCTTGCGGCCACTACGCGACTCGCGAAGTGATCGCTGCTGTAGCCGTCGAAATCGACGAAGACGCGGCGTAAGCCCTATTGGGCGAGCAGAACGAAAAGAAAGTCACAACCATGCCCGAAACAGGGACGGCCCTGACAGGTGTGGATGGTTCTCGCGTTCTGTCGATCGACGCCATGGGCGGCGATAATGGGCCTGCAACAGTCGTTGCGGGCCTTTCTCTGTTTCTGAAAAAGAATCAGGGAACGCAGGTCATGCTGCATGGCCGCGCCAAGGAACTGACCCCGCTGCTGGCCAAACATGGACTGACAGACAAGGTCATACTGCGCGATGCCACCGACATCGTGACCATGCATGACAAACCCAGCCACGTTGTCCGTCACGGCAAGGCCACATCCATGTGGTCCGCGATCGAGGCTGTGCGCAGTGGCGAAGCTGGTGTTGTGGTGTCCTGCGGCAACACCGGTGGCCTGATGGCCATGTCGATGCTGCGCCTGCGCAAGATCGACGGCGTGAACAGGCCAGCCATTGCCTGCCTGTGGCCCTCGCGGAACAAGCAGGGTTTCAACGTCATGCTGGATGCGGGCGCTGATATCCGCGCCGATCAGGACGATCTGCTGATCTATGCATTGATGGGCACGTCTTATGCGCGCAACGCCTTTGATCTGAAGCGTCCTCGAGTCGGCCTGTTGAACGTTGGCACCGAAGAACACAAAGGCCGCGCCGAACTCAAAGTCGCGCATGAACTGATCGGTGCCTCTGCCCAAAAGGGCGATTTCGAATATGTCGGCTTTGTCGAAGGCGGCGATCTGCCCGGTAATGCCTGCGACGTGATCGTGACCGACGGCTTTACCGGTAATGTAGCGCTGAAAACCGGCGAAGGCATCGCGAATCTGATTTCAGACCTGATGCGCGAATCGCTTAAGCGGACGCCGCTGTCGATGCTAGGTGCCCTATTGGCCCGCGGCGCGCTGCGGGCCTTGAAAAAGAGGATCGACCCACGCCGCGTAAATGGCGGTGTATTTTTGGGTCTGACCAAGACCGTGATCAAAAGCCACGGCTCTGCCGATGCGATGGGCGTTGCTGCAGCAATTTCCTTGGCGCACCGTCTGGCGGATCAGGGCTTTTCCGAACGTCTGGCCTCGCGGCTTGCGGGCTCCTTGCCCCACGAAGCTAACCGCGCCAGCCCATCACAGGAGCAGGCATAATGCGCCGCGCAGTCGTTCAAGGCGTCGGGCACTATCTGCCCGACCGGATCGTGCCAAACGCATGGTTTGCCGAAACGTTGGAAACCTCTGACGAATGGATTATCAGCCGCTCTGGGATCGAACGGCGCCACTTTGCCGCCGAAGGCCAGACCACGTCCGACCTTGCGACACGCGCCGCCCAGGCCGCACTTACAAACGCCGGGCTGGAAAGCGACCAGATCGACGCGATCATCCTTGCAACATCCACCTCTGACATGACATTCCCATCCGCCGCTACAATGGTGCAGGCCGCGATTGGCAATACTCGCGGCTATGCCTTTGACGTGCAGGCCGTCTGCGCCGGTTTTGTTTATGCGCTGGCACAAGCCAATGCATTGATCGTTTCGGGCCAAGCCAAACGCGTTCTGGTGATCGGTGCCGAAACATTCAGCCGGATCATGGACTGGACCGATCGCAGTACCTGCGTGCTGTTCGGTGACGGCGCCGGCGCGATCATCCTAGGTGCCGAAGACGGCACCGGCACCACATCCGATCGCGGCATCCTGTCCACCGACCTGAACAGCGACGGCCGCTACCGTGACCTGCTTTACGTCGACGGCGGCGTGGCCACACAGAACACTGGCAAGCTGCGGATGGAAGGCAAAGAAGTCTTTCGCCATGCTGTCGAAAAGCTGGCCCTGACCGCCGATGCCGCCTTGAACAAAGCCGGGCTGACCGCAGACGACGTCGATTGGGTCGTGCCGCATCAGGCGAACATACGCATCATTCAGTCCACCGCGAAAAAGCTTGGCGTTGGCATGGACCGAGTCGTCGTTACTGTTCAAGATCACGGCAACACCTCTGCCGCATCGATTCCCTTGGCGCTGTCAGTCGGTGTAGAACGTGGCCAGATCAAACGCGGCGACCTGTTGGTGACCGAAGCGATCGGCGGCGGGCTTGCTTGGGGCGCTGTTGTACTGCGCTGGTAGTAGTTTCAACTAAAAGCAGAACGCCTCGCAACAGCTTGTTATTGACTTTCAATTTGCTGCAAACGTAAAGTTCATGAAATCTTGGGGGACGACATGACTGACAAAACATTGACTCGCATGGACCTGGCGGACGCCGTTCATACGCAGGTGGGCCTGTCGCGCAACGAAAGCGCTGAGCTGGTTGAAAGTGTACTGCAACATGTCTCTGACGCGCTGGTCGCCGGCGAATCGGTCAAGATCTCGTCCTTCGGTACGTTATCGATCCGCGACAAGGCGGCCCGCGTCGGCCGCAATCCAAAGACCGGCGAAGAAGTGCCAATCCATCCACGTCGGGTGCTGACCTTTCGGCCCAGCCACCTAATGAAGGACAAAGTTGCAGCGGGCAACAAACCATAAGGGACAACCCATTGGCCAAAGCCCCAGACGCCTTTCGCACCATTTCAGAAGTCGCAGAGCGTCTGGACACCCCCGCTCATGTGCTGCGGTTCTGGGAAAGCAAATTCACTCAGGTCAAGCCGGTCAAACGTGCAGGCGGGCGCCGGTATTACCGACCCGACGATGTTGCCTTGCTAGGCGGGATCAGAGCGCTGCTGCACGATCAGGGCCTGACGATCAAAAGTGTGCAAAAAGTGCTTCGCGACAGCGGACCCAAGGCCGTCATGGACTTGGCCCGCGACGAAGAGCCGTATTTTAATGACAATGCGGACATCATCGATGTCGAGGCAAATGTGATGCCAGAGCTGCTTGCCGACCCTTTAGCTGCGGACGAGTTTACAAGTGTTGCCGATCGGCCTGTCCCCAGCCCCACTGATTTTGCGAAGGTAGCATCCCCTGCCCCTGTGTCCCCAGACAATGTCGTGCCGCTGCAGGGCATGATCCCGCCGCACGTCATGATGCCTCCGGCCCAAGTGCCCGTCACCCCGTCAATTGACCTGCCGCCAATGCCAGCCCCGCGCGCAGCCGTTGAATCGCGCCTTTTGCGGGATCTGTCCCTCATGGATAGACTGGCAACGGCGCAGCAGGCTGCAAAACTTGCGCCATTGTTTGTGCGGCTAGTGCAGTTGCATGGCCGCATGACGGCGGGTTGAAAATAACCCAGCCAAAGGCGCAATTCGACCCTTGCCCTCTGCCTGATATCGGGTAAACAGACCTCAAGTCGGGCTATAGCGCAGCCTGGTAGCGCGTCCGTCTGGGGGACGGAAGGTCGCAGGTTCGAGTCCTGCTAGCCCGACCAAACAAACCGCCCGTTGGCACGTGTGCCGCGGGCGTTTTGCTATCTGATACACGGGGGGTGGCGCATGACGACATTTGCAAACGGCGTATTGGCCGATCACCAGATCACCAATTTGATCCAGCGCGGCGCGATAAGCGCCGATGTACCCTTTGACGGTGGCCAGATCCAGCCCGCGTCCCTTGATCTGCGACTCGGCGATATTGCCTACCGCGTGCGGGCGTCATTTTTGACAGGGCGCAACCGGACTGTGACCGAACGCCTGCAAGATTTCACCATGCACACCGTCCCCCTGACGGGCGGTGCCGTGCTGGAAAAAGGCTGCGTTTATGTTGTCCCGCTTCTGGAACGGCTGGACTTGCCTGCGGGCATGACCGCCGCCGCCAGTGCGAAATCGTCGATTGGCCGATTGGATCTGCTGACACGGATCATCACCGACCGGGGCGATGCGTTCGACCGCGTGCCTGATGGCTACACCGGGCCGCTGTTTGTGGAAATCTGTCCGCGCAGCTTTTCCGTCGTCGCGCAGCCGGGTCAGATGCTGAACCAGATCATCTTTCGTCAGGGTCAGACCCTGATGTCTGACGCAGAACTGCTGGCCCTGCACCAGCAGACCCCCATCGTGAACACCCCACCAGAAATTTCAGACGGCCTCGGCTTTTCCGTAGATCTGCGCCCGGCGCAGGGGACCCTGATCGGTTACCGGGCCAAGCCTCATACCGGCGTCGTCGATCTGTCCAAGATCGCCCACTATACCCCTGCTGATTATTGGGAAGAGGTGCATACAGACACCGGCTGGATCATTCTGGATCCCGGTGCCTTTTACATCTTGGTTAGCCGGGAATCGATCGCAATTCCCCCGATGCAAGCGGCGGAAATGGCACCCTATCTGGCGATGGTCGGTGAGTTTCGCGTGCACTATGCCGGGTTCTTTGACCCCGGATTTGGTTGGGCGGCGGCCGGCGGCACCGGATCGCGCGGCGTGCTAGAGGTCCGCTGCCACGAGGCACCCTTTGTTCTGGAACACGGTCAAATCGTCGGGCGGCTGGTATACGAGCATATGTCGTCCCATCCGCAGGCGCTCTATGGGGCCGGGATCAAATCAAACTATCAAGGTCAGGGGCTGAAGCTATCAAAGCATTTTGCCCCAGCAAAACAGGACTAAGCCACGCGCACGGCAAAGATTGGTGCAACGGCAATGCAGTTTCGCCAGGCCGCATTAGCCTGATACAGCGCCAGATCAGCGCGTTTGATCGCGTCGTTAAAACTGCCGTCCGTCAATGGCATGTCCACAACACCGAATAACGCGCTGATCTGAAAACGGCCCGTCGTTTAATGTTTGCCTGTTTCCCGCGACAGATCTTAAATTGCTACGCGCAGGCGTACCACCAACTGCGTCAGCTCTTCTAGTTGGCGCAAATCGGAGAGCAGGAACCCCTCGCCACCCCAGCGGCCCAGCACATCAAACTGACCCAATAGTGGCTCAAGGCAACGCGCCAAGCTGACTAAAAACCGGTCGCCTTCGTCATGGCCATGAGTGTCATTGATCCTTTTGAAGTGATCCAGATCGAACATCACGATCCCGGCAGAGTGGCCGGATTGTTTCAGCTCTGCCATGCGGTGGCGCAGGACCTGCGTGATGCCCGCCCGGTTGCGTAGTCCGGTCAAACCATCGGTCACAGCCTGTTCTACAAGGCGACGTTCAGCGGCGCGGCGCAGTTCGTGGCAGATTTGATGCTGATACGCCGACACGATGGCCAGAATGATTGTGGACCTCAAAATGACCGTGATCATCAGGGCAACAATGGAAAATTCATCCTATAGCCTGCCCCAGACACGGTACAGGAACAGACTCGCGGCCCATGGCACCAGGATGCCCACCGTTGCCATGACGCAGGTGCGGGCCCCAACCTCTGACGAGAGCAGAATGACCTGCACAAACGGGTGGTTCGCGTTGACCAACACGGCAAAAATCGCGGCAAGGCAAAAGGACAAAAGCGTCATGGACGCAAGATCGCCGCCGAAGCGAACAACGCCAAGCGACAACCCCGCGACACTGTTCAGAATGATCAGCAAAAATCTGGTGAGAAACACAATGCTTGGGATATGCAACCGCGCACGCAAGCCGGTTGAAAGTGCGAGGAAGACGATGCCCGTCACCGCCTCGAACGACATGCGGCCGTGAAATGGCAGCGCAATGTTGCCCGGATAGACGTCCAGAAAAAGCAGCGCCTGATACAAAAGCGAAATGATGCCCACGAGCGCACAGAGCAACCGGACGCCGCCCTTGCGCTACGCCGCAGAGCCGCTGCGTTGCAGCGAGATGGCC
>CAWUXN010000242.1:0-7645 GCA_963926415.1 uncultured Loktanella sp. | reverse complement strand
ATGCGGACTTGAGGACAGCACTATGAAACGCACTACGCTTTTTGCGGTGGCTGCACTTATGGTTTTGGGCGGCTGCATGTCCGTAGAACCCATGGCAGGCCGCGCCGATAATGATATGACGCGGTTTTCAAGCATGAACTACACGTCCGTTATGGAACGCGCGCAATAAGACAGCCTAAGCGGCACGCCCAGCGCGACTGCTTCCATTCCATACGTTCCGATGCAAACAGGCTGCACCGCCAACGCGGTGAAGCCTATTTTCTATGCGTCAGCTTTAGAGGTCTTCGTCCATCACCAGCGGCTCGAACTCCGGCAGGTTCGCAGGGACCGGGCCGACGACGCCGATTTCAACGGGCGGCGGCGGCATGCCGTTCGTCGATGGCAGCGGCACGGGCGAGCTGGCCGGGCCATCCAACGACGTGGTGCTAACCGGCGAAGGCGGCTCTATCAAAAGAGGTTCAGGCATGGCCGGAATGACCAACGGCACAAAACTTCCAACCTCTGCGAACGATCCATTGAAACTATCTGGAACGGGTGTCGCACAGGCCCCCAGCACAGCCAGCGCGGCGGCTAGCATCACGAATTTCATCATCGACATCACTCCTTCATGCATTGGGCGTGACGTGGCGCAAAGGCACCACGCGTCAAACCCTTGGTGTTACATCTGCCCCGGCACCACCAGATCAGGCGGCCTATGGCCGTCGGCGAAGGTTTTGATGTTGATCAGAACCTTCTCACCCATCTCGATGCGGCCTTCGGTCGTGGCTGACCCCATATGCGGCAACAGAATGACGTTGGGCAATGCCTTCAGGCGGGGGTTGATCTCGTTCCCGCGCTCGAACACGTCAAGGCCGGCACCAGCGATCTCGCCTGCGCGCAGCATGCGAGTCAGAGCATTTTCGTCGATAACCTCGCCACGGCTGGTGTTCACGATGACAGCGTCAGGCTTCATCAGTTTCAGCCGCCGGGCGTTCATCAGGTGGAATGTGGACGGGGTATGTGGGCAGTTGATGCTGATGACGTCCATGTGGGCAACCATCTGGTCCAGGCTTTCCCAATAGGTCGCATCCAGCGGCGCTTCGGCCTCTGGCCGCAGGCGTTTGCGGTTATGGTAATGGATCTGCATGCCAAAGGCGCGGGCGCGGCGTGCGACCGCCTGCCCGATCCGGCCCATACCCAGAATACCCAGACGCCGCCCAGCCACGCGCCCGCCCAGCATCGCCGTAGGGGCCCAGCCCGCCCAATCGTCTGATTGCGCTACGCGCATCCCTTCTGGAATGCGGCGCAGCACGGACAACATCAACGCAAGGGTCATGTCAGCGGTGTCGTCAGTCAGCACGCCCGGCGTGTTGGTCACCAAAATGCCACGCTGGCGCGCCGTGGACACGTCGACGTTGTCGATCCCTGCCCCGTAATTCGCGATCAGCTTTAGCCGTTCGCCCGCCTGCGCCAGCAGCCGCGCGTCAATCTGATCGGTAATCGTCGGCACCAGAACATCCGCATCCTGCATCGCCGCGACAAGCGCCTCGCGCGTCATCGGCGCGTCATCGGCGCGCAGCTTCACATCGAACAATTCGGTCATTCGCGTCTCGACTGCCTGCGGCAACCGTCGCGTCACGACAACACTCAGCTTCTTGCTCGGCATTGGCCCCCCTGCGGCACTTTTCAAAACGACTTCGTGGTGTCAGGTTGCCAGTCAGGGACGCGCGGCACAAGAACCAACGCGCCCATCAGGCGGATCGAGGCATTACCATGAAGTTTACACATATCTTGTGTCTGGCAATCACGGCCTGCGTCGCGGGTCCTGCATCGGCGCAAGACACGGCCACCGTAGCCGCCAGCTTTACCACGCCAGAGGTGGGCCCCGAAACCAACTTACCCCTGCCCCGCTACGTCAGCCTGAAGGCGAAAGAGGCGAACGTCCGCCGCGGACCAAGCCTGACTCACCGCATCGACTGGGTGTTCCAGCGCCGGGACATGCCGCTGCAGGTCGTCGCCGAATACGGCCACTGGCGCCGCGTCATCGACCGTGACGGTCAGGGCGGCTGGGTGCATTACACCATGCTGTCCGGCGTGCGCACGGTCATCGTCGATCAGGACCGCCTGGCCTTGCGGGTCAAGCCGACCGACACAGCTGCTGAGCGCGCGGAGTTGGAACTGAACGTCATCGCACGCCTTGGCCCCTGCGAAGCCGATTGGTGCGAACTGACCGCCGGAGGTTATACCGGCTGGGCGCACAAATCCGTGCTTTGGGGCGTCGACGAAAGCATCAACTGATGCTTTCAGGCGCAGCCATCATGCGCTAGACGGCCCGCATGAGCAGCCCCGCGTCTCACAAACGACTCAACCTGTCCGCTGGCCTTTTATCCTGCGCGGTTGCGCTTGCGCTGGTCGCGGCCAAGCTTTGGGCGTTCCAACAGACTGGCTCACTCGCCATTGCCGCAACACTCGCCGATTCCGCGATGGACCTGATGATGTCCCTCGCCGCGCTGGCTGCAATCGCCTATGCCGCCAAGCCCGCCGACGAAGCTCACAACTTTGGCCACACCTCGGCCGAAGATCTGGCCGCGCTGGGGCAGTCCCTGATTATTCTCGTGTCCTCGGCCGTCATCGGGACGGCGGCGGTCTGGCGGCTGTGGCGGGGCAATCCAAGCCTGCCGGAAAACGAAGGCGCGGGCATCGTGATCGTGACGTTTTCCATAGTGCTGACGCTGGGCCTTGTGGCCTGGCAACGCCGGGTTGCCGCCCGCACCAACAACCCCGTCGTGAAGGCAGACAGCCTGCATTACCTTGGCGATCTAATCCCCAACGTTGGCGCGATCCTTGCGCTTTGGGCGTCGTCCACGCTGGGTCTGGCGCAAGTCGATAGCGTCGTGGCGCTTGGGGCGGCCCTGCTGCTGGCAGTGGGTGCGCTGCGCATCGGCAAAGCCGCGTGGGACGCCCTGATGGACCGGCAGGCCGATCCAGAAATGATTGCCGGGATCGCTGCCATCGCCTGCGACTTTGACGGAGTACACGCATTTCATGACCTCAAGACCCGCCGCGCGGGCAGCCGGGTTTTCGTTAACCTGCATATCGAACTGGACGGCGATCAGTCCTTGCACCGCGCTCATGCCATCGGTGCAGGCCTGCGCCGCGCCATCCTGCACGCCTATCCCGGTGCCGATGTACTGATCCACAAGGACCCCGTCGGGGTGCAGAAACACCCCGACGATCCATCTGTCTGACGCTGCGCCCAAGTTTTTTGTACGAAAAATCTCTAGCCCCTAAAACCTTTCGCGAAAGGTTTTAGGCTGCCAGCCCCCGCCCTTTCAAAAGTGCTTCAACCCCCGGCATCCGGCCCCGGAACTGCTGATAAAGCTCTGCCGCATCGATCGACCCGCCCGACGAAAACACCGTTTTCTCCAAGAGCTGGGCCAGTGCCGGATCAAACGGATCGCCCGCCTCTTCAAAGGCAGCAAAGGCGTCGGCGTCCATCACTTCGGACCACATGTAGCTATAGTAGCCGCTTGAATAACCGTCGCCCGCAAAGACATGGGCAAAATGCGGCGTTGCGTGACGCATACCGATGGCATGGGGCAACCCCAGATCGGCCAGCACCTCTGCCTGCTTCTGCATCGGATCGGCAGCCGGCGGGCCGGCGTGGAATTCCAGATCGACCAGCGCGCTGGCGATATATTCGACCGTCTGAAAGCCCATGTCATAGGTCGCGGCGTTCAGCATCCGGCCCAGCATGTCCTGCGGCATCGCCTCGCCGGTATCGGCGTGAACTGCAAATTCGGACAGCACCTGGGGCACCTCCAGCCAATGCTCATACAGTTGGCTTGGCAACTCCACGAAATCGCGCGCCACGGATGTGCCGCTGATGCTTTCATAGGTCACGTCCGACAGCATCTGGTGCAACGCATGGCCGAACTCGTGAAATAGCGTGCGCGCGTCATCATAGGACAGCAGCGCAGACTTGCCCGCTGCCGGTTTGGCAAAGTTGCACACGTTCACAACGATGGGCTGCACATCGCCCGCCAGCCGTTGCTGGCTGCGCATCGCCATGCACCACGCGCCTGACCGCTTTGACGCGCGGGCGAAGTAATCACCGACAAAGACGGCGACATGCTTGCCATCCCGCGTGACGTTCCACAACCGCACGTCGGGGTGATAGACTGGGCCGTCAAAAAGTTCGAACTGCAACCCGAACAACCGGGTGGCGCAGGCAAAGGAAGCCTCGACCATCCGGTCAAGTTGCAGATAGGGCTTCAACGCCGCTTCATCCAAGTCATGCTCTGTCTGACGGCGCTTTTCGGAATAATAGCGCCAGTCCCACGGCTCCAGCGGTCCGGCAACACTGTCGGCATGCAGTAAGGCGGTCAGCTTTTCAGCGTCCGCTTCGGCCGCAGCCTTGGCCGGGGCCCAGACCTGCATCAACAGATCGCGCACCGCGCCTGGTGTGCCGGCCATTTCGGTTGCCAACTTGTAGTCAGCAAAACTGTCAAAGCCCAAAAGGCCCGCCCGTTCGGCCCGCAGCGCCAGTGTTTCGGTGGCGAGCCCCCGGTTATCGGTCGCGCCGCCGTTCATGCCGCGCGCCGTCCAGGCCGCATAGGCCCGCTCGCGCAGATCGCGGCGCGGCGAGAATTGCAGGAACGGCACGATCAGCGACCGGGACAGCGTGAGCACGGGTTCGCCATGATCGCCTGCATCGCCCGCCGCGCTGGCCGCGTCTATAACGAAATCTGGCAGGCCGATCAGATCATCCTCTGACAAAGCCATGAACCAGTCCCGTTCATCCGCCAGCAAGTTCTGCGTGAACTGGGTGCCCAGCACAGCCAGTCGCAATTTGACGTCCCGCAGCCGGTCTGCAGTCTTCCCCGTCAGCTGCGCCCCCTGACGCACGAAACTGCGCCGTGTCAGCATCAAGACGCGGGCCTGTTCGTCCGTCAAATCCATCTCGTCCCGGCGCGTCCACAGATTTTCGATCCGGGCAAACAGGGCCGCATTGGCGGTCACTTCCGACCCAAAGGCACTTAGCAGCGGCGAGAAATCGCGCTGCAACGCCTCACGTGCCGGATTGCTGTCCGCTCCGGCCACGCCGTAAAAAACGCCCAGCACTCGGCCCAACGTCGCCTCCGCAAGTTCCAGCGCTGCTATGGTGTTGTCAAAGGTCGCCGCATCAGGGTTCTGCGCGATGGCTGCGATATTTGCCCGCGCTTCGCTCAGGGCCGCATCGACGGCGGGAGCGAAATCCTCGTCCTTGATTGCCTCAAATGGTGGCAGGGCATGTGGAGTATTCCAGTCGGTCAGCAGCGGATTAGTCATGGCAGGTCTCCTTTGGGATCAAGGTAAGCTTGCCGCGGCAAAGGTGCCACCGCCGCTCCTTCATTTGGCAAAATAAACTCAAATCCCACGCCTGCTTCAACTGCGGAACTTCGCCATCATCTTGCCCAAAAACCTCATTCTCGGCGCTGGCCCCTTTCGAACCGGCGCAAGACGATCGACAACAATATCGTCATGGTCAGGTAGACAAGCGCGACGACATTATAGGATTCGAAAAAGCGAAAATTGCCAGCCGCCAGAACCTTGCCCAACTGAGTGATATCCGCGACCCCTAGAACCGACACCAAGGATGAATCCTTGACCATCGCAACGAAATCATTGCCCAGCGGCGGCAGGATCGTGCGAAAGGCCTGCGGCCATACAACAAAGCGAAAGCGGCAGCCGCCGGGCGTCACGTTTTCTTATTCGCCCATTTTGAAATCAAGGAACCATTCGGTGTTCAGCGCATCGATAGTGCCGTCCGCCTTCAGGTCCGCGATCGCAAGGTTAATTGGCCCAACAAGGGGCGAGCCCTTAGGAAAGATGAACCCGAAATCCTCAGTCCCCAGCTTTTCGCCCACGATCTTGAGTGCGCCGTCCGAAACATCGACATAGCCCTGCCCGGCGGTTCCATCGGTCAGTACCAGATCAACGTCGTCCGTGCGCAGCGCCTGCACCGTGGCCCCGAAGGTTTCCCATCGTCTTGATACGCGGATTCGCCTCGTCACCGTACAGCACGTCACAAACGCCGACATAGAACGGCGTCGTACCGGGCTTGGCGGCCATAAGCAGGTCAGAGTCTGCTGCAAAGATGGCGGCATCGCTAAAACGGTCTTCGTCACCGCGCACCAGCATGACCCTTTCAGAGGTGATGTAGGGGTCGGTGAAATCTACAACCTCGGCCCGGTCCTCGCAGATCGTGATGCCTGTCATGCCGATGTCGTACTGCCGTTCGGACACGGCAGGGATCATCGCGTCCCAGCTGCTGCTTTCATAAACGACGTCCATCTTCAGCCGCCGCGCGATTTCCGCCATGGCATCGTATTCCCAGCCAATGGCCGCGCCGCTCTTGATGAATTGCAGCAGCGGATAGGCATTTTCCGTCACAACGGCCACGACCTGCCCGCCCAGATCCGGCAGATGGCTTTCAGCGGTGGCGGTGGTGGCAAGCATGACGGTGGCAAGAGTAGTCAAGATTTTCATGGCGTTCCGCTCCCAGATGATGTCCCGGATTAAACCGGGGCCGCTTGCGCGCCAGCTTGCAAGCCCTTGCCATGACAGACCGCGCAATCGGCGCGCGGCGCGGCCTGCATCACCCGCGTGTCGGCATAAAGCGCATCGTAAATCAGCAGCCGCCCGCCCAGCCCCTGCCCGGCCCCGGTGATTGCCTTTACCGCTTCAACCGCCATCATCGACCCCATGACACCTGGCAGCGGGCCGATCACCCCCGCCTCGGCGCAGGTAGGGACCAGACCATGCGCGGGGCGATCCGGAAAGATGCAGGCAAAACACGGCGTGCCGCGGGCTGGATCGTAGAGGCTAATCTGCCCCTCCCACTGGGTCATGGCGGCGGCGATCAGGGGCACGCCCAGCGCGGTGCATATCTGGTTCACCAGATAACGGGTGTCGAAGTTATCGCAGCCGTCTAGCACCAGATCGTAATCCGAGATCAAATCAGCGGCGATGTCAGCGGTCAGGCGGCGTTGATATGGCCGTACGGTCACGTGGCGGTTGCGGCGCGTGATCTCTTGCGCTGCGATCTGCACCTTGGGCTGGCCGACGTCAGCTTCGCCATAGATCACCTGACGTTGCAGGTTGCTGTAATCAACGGTGTCGTCGTCGATAATCCCGATGGTGCCGATCCCACTGGAGGCAAGATATTGCAGCGCCGGTGCGCCCAGCCCGCCTGCTCCGACCACCAGCACCTTTGCCCGCCCCAAGGCAGCCTGCCCGGTTCCGCCGATTTCGCGCAGCATGATGTGGCGCGCATAGCGCTGCAGCTCTTCATCTGAAAACCCCGCCCCCTTGGCTGCGGAGGCTTCGGGTAGCGGCCGCGCCCGCGCACGAACTCGTTGCAGAACCATTGCATAGGCCCAGATCAGCGCGACAGAGCCCAGTAAAAGTAGCCACAGACGCACATCACCGCCCGTCGCCTCGCGCAGAGGATGCCCGCCGGGCAGGACCAACTGCGCCGCGATGACAGCGCCCATCAACAGCGCAAGCATGATCCACCGCGCCCGGCGCGGTGCACCCATGGCCACACCAATGCCCCAGATCAGGGCGGCCAAAAACCCAACCATGATCATGCCGTGCCACCCGTCGATCCAAATCCGCCTGT
>CAWUXN010000241.1:0-3740 GCA_963926415.1 uncultured Loktanella sp. | reverse complement strand
TGTGCGATTTCATCATTGCCTCTGACACAGCCAAGTTCGGTCAGCCGGAAATCAACCTTGGCGTTATCGCTGGGATGGGCGGCACTCAGCGTCTGGCCCGCTATGTCGGTAAGTCCAAAGCTATGGACATGAACCTGACGGGCCGCTTTATGGATGCCGAAGAGGCACTGTCTTCTGGCCTAGTCAGCCGTGTCGTGCCTGCGAAAAAGCTGATGGAAGAGGCGCAAAGCGCAGCGCAAAAGATTGCTGCGAAATCGCTGCTTGCCTCGGTGGCCGCCAAGGACGCCGTGAACCGCGCGTTCGAGACGACATTGGCCGAAGGCCTGAACTACGAGCGCCGCACCTTCTATGGCCTCTTCGCGACTCAGGACCAAAAAGAAGGTATGGCTGCCTTTCAGGAAAAGCGCGAAGCGCAGTTCCGCGACAAGTAACGCTTTTCTTTTTGGCGGGGCCGGTCTATAGGCCCCGCTACATGCGCGTGATGCCCGCTTTGGCAGATCATTCCGGTAATGAACCCGGTGGGCCTCTTGGGCGCGCAATATTATTGTATCGACTTAGAAAAGAAGGCCCAAAATCATGGCAAATACCCCGCAGTCCAAAAAACGCGCTAAGCAGAATGAAGCTCGTTTTGCCGTTAACAAGATGCGCCGCTCGCGCATCCGGACTTTCCTGCGCACTGTCGAAGAAGCCATCGCCTCAGGCGATCAGACTGCTGCAGCTGCTGCTCTGAAGGCTGCTCAGCCCGAACTGATGCGCGGCGTCAGCAAAGGCGTCGTTCACAAGAACACAGCAGCGCGCAAGATGTCGCGCCTGTCCAGCCGCGTCAAAGCGCTGGCCTGATCCTTAGCCAATTGGCACTCTGTTGCCAGTTTGCATAGGTTTCAACGCGTCCTTCGGGGCGCGTTTTTTTCGTCCGGCGCGTGATGTGGGAAAGTTTTGTGACGTTTCAAAGACGTCAGAGATTCTTAATGGCCCGGATAGGAGTCAAGCGCGTTGTTCTGTTGTGAACTTCCCAAATCCCTTGCTAACTTAGCCAAGCGATTCACATCGTTCCGGGGGGGACATGGGATTGCGGCGCAGGCAGAATGCGAACGGGGTCGTGGAATGACCCCTGTATCGCCGCCAGGGTAAGTCGCCGTAATTAACGCAGCCAGACTGTTGCACTGTGGCGTTGTCACGGAAAAATCGGTCGGCCTGACCGTTCGCGGGTGCCGCGCTTTGGCACACGAACGGCGCCGCTGTTTTCCCTCTTGTTTTGCGTTTTTGCGCAGACGCTGGCATGTCCGGCGTCCTGCTCAAAGACGCAGAAATGTTGGCGCAGTCATGCACCCGCTTCTGCGGCGGGCGTGGCCGTGTTGCCTGGAACATGTGAACGTGGCAGGCCTGCCGGCCTGTCGGGCAGGCAGTGAAAAACGGATCGGGATACCATGAGCGACGACGTGTGGGGGCATGTGCTGACAGAACTTGAAAAGGACATGAGTAAGGCGAAGTTTCAAAGTTGGATCGCCTCTCTGTCCTTCGGCGGCGTCGAAGATAGCGTGGCCCGGTTCGAGGTCCCAACAACTTTCATAGGCAATTACGTTGATCAGCATTTTGCAGATCAGATCGTCTATGGCTTCAATCGCGCCGGGCGCGCAGTGGAGCGGCTGCACTTTGACGTCAGCCTAGCTAAGCGCGACGCCGCATCACCAATGCCGGCCGCCGCGACGACCGCCAAGGCCGCAACATCCGACTTCGGAAGCTATATCGACCCACTGGGTCTGCCGATCGATCCAAACCTGACCTTTGACAATTTCGTCGTGGGTAAGCCGAACGAGCTGGCCCACGCGGCCGCCCGCCGCGTCGCCGAAGGCGGCCCCGTGACCTTTAACCCTCTGTTCCTGTATTCCGGCGTGGGTTTGGGCAAGACCCACCTGATGCACGCGATCGCGAACGAATTGGCCCGCCGCCAGCCAGAGCTACGCGTATTGTATATGTCGGCTGAGCGGTTCATGTATCGCTTCATCACGTCGCTGCGCGAACGTAAGATGATGGAATTCAAGCACGCCCTGCGGTCTGTTGACATTCTGATGGTCGATGACGTGCAGTTCATGGGCGGTAAGGATTCCACCCAAGAGGAATTCTTTCACACCTTCAACGCGCTGGTCGATGCCCGCAAGCAGGTGATCATCTCCGGTGATCGCGCCCCGGGTGAGATTAAGGACATGGAAGACCGTATGCGTTCGCGCTTGCAGTGTGGGCTTGTCGTCGATTTGCACCCCACTGATTTCGAACTGCGCCTTGGCGTGCTGCAATCAAAAGTGGATCGCCAGCAGGAAATTTATCCGGGCCTGAAAATCTCCCCCGGCGTACTGGAATATCTGGCGCACAAGATCACCAGCAATGTCCGCGTTCTGGAAGGCGCGCTTGTCCGTTTGTTCGCCCACGCCAGCCTTGTGGGCCGCGACATCGACCTGGAACAGGCACAGGACTGCTTGTCCGACATTTTGCGCGCCAACGACCGCAAGGTCAGCGTCGAGGAAATTCAGCGCAAGGTCAGCGAGTATTATAACATTCGCCTGTCTGACATGGTCGGCCCCAAGCGGGTGCGAAACTTTGCGCGGCCGCGCCAGATGGCGATGTACCTGTCCAAGACTCTGACCAGCCGGTCGCTGCCCGATATCGGCCGCCGCTTTGGCAAGCGTGACCACACGACAGTCATGCACGGGGTCAAGAAAATAGAGGAACTGTGCAACACAGATGCCCAGATCGCCGACGATCTTGAAATTCTGCGCCGCGCATTGGCGCAGTAACAGCCACACCCTGCGGAAAATCGTGGGAAAACTCTTGAGCATGACGCAAAAAGCGGTAGCTTCGCGGTCCCGGACCACGGGTGCAACGGCGGAGCGAGACCTATGAAATTTTCCATCGAACGGGCAAGCCTGCTAAAGGCCGTGGCGCAGGCACAGTCGGTTGTCGAGCGGCGAAATACGATCCCGATTTTGGCCAACGTCCTGATCGAAGCCGAAGGCGACAGCGTTCAGTTTCGTGCCACTGACCTGGACATCGAAGTCGTCGACCGTGCGGCCGCCAAGGTGGACCGTGCTGGCGCGACAACCGTAGCCGCCGTGACGCTGAACGAAATCGTCCGCAAGTTGCCCGATGGCGCACTTGTCACCCTGACCGAAGATGGCGCATCAGGCCGTCTGACCATTCAGGCCGGCCGGTCTAACTTTTCGCTGGCGACCCTGCCGCGCGAAGACTTCCCCGTCATGGCGACGTCGGATTACACTACCAACTTCAGCGCACCCGCCCCGGTGCTGCGCCGCTTGTTCGACAAGGCAAAATTCGCGATTTCCACCGAAGAAACGCGGTATTATTTGAATGGCGTTTACATGCATGTGTCCGACGGAGAGAGCGGCAAAGTGCTGCGCTGCGTCGCTACCGACGGTCACCGTCTGGCCCGCATCGATGCGGAACTGCCCGCCGGTGCCGAAGGCATGGCTGGAGTGATCGTGCCCCGCAAGACGGTGGGCGAACTGCGCAAGCTGCTGGACGATGACGAGCTAGAGGTCGCGGTGTCCGTGTCGGAAACCAAAGTGCGGTTCGCGACGCCGAACGTCACCCTGACGTCCAAGGTCATCGACGGCACCTTCCCCGACTACACCCGCGTGATTCCGCAGGGGAACACCCGCCGCATGGAAGTTGATGCAGCCGAATTCGCCCGCGCCGTTGACCGTGTCGCCACCGTAAGCAGCGAA
>CAWUXN010000240.1:0-5349 GCA_963926415.1 uncultured Loktanella sp. | reverse complement strand
ATGTCGTTGTTGACACCGACGGACTGGATATAAGCCCTCGTGCCATAAAGCTTCTTCATGATCCCTTCGGCCATGGGAGAGCGGACGGCATTGTGGTCGCAGCAGAACAGGACGGACTGTGGCAAAGCTACCGCCTTATGCCCGCTGTCATCCGCCAAAGTGCAATACACAGATCAAGGTGAACAAGCGGCGCGCCGTATCAATATCAACCTCAGCCTTACCCTCCAGCCGCTCCTGCAACACCCTCGCACCCTCGTTGTGGATGCCGCGCCTGGCCATATCGATCGTCTCGATCTGGCTGGGGGGCATGGTCTTAACTGCGTCGAAATAGCTTTCGCAGATCTGGAAATAATCTTTCACCACCTGCCGGAACGGGCCAAGGGACAGATGAAACGCCCCCGCCTCGCCCAACTTGGCGTCGGCAATGTCAAAGACAAGAAGCCGTTCGCGGATCGACAGATCTAACCTGTAAGGGCCCGGCGGAACGCTGCGGTCTTCACGCGTGGGCAGGACAAAGCTGTTGTCTTCCAGCAGATCAAAGATCGCGACGCGCCGTTCCTGCTCGATTTCCGGGCTGGGTGCCGGCAGGCCGGTGTCATCCAGTACAATATCGACGATGCGGCTCATAATCGGTTCAAACGATCAAGGCGGGCCTGTACCGAAAGCCCGTGCGCCTGCAGGCTTTCGGACTGCGCCAATCGCACGGCGGCGGGACCGACGGCGGACAAGGCGTCCGGTGTCATCCGGGCCAATGTGGTGCGCTTGACAAAATCCATGACCGACAACCCGCTAGAGAACCGCGCCGACCGCGCAGTAGGCAGCACATGGTTCGGCCCCCCAATGTAGTCACCAATCGCCTCTGGCGTCCAGTTCCCGATAAAAATGGCCCCGGCGTGGGCAACCCGTTCGCTCAGCGCCTCTGCGTTCGCGACACACAGTTCAAGATGTTCGGGCGCGATCCGGTCCGACAGCGCAACTGCGGTGTCCAGATCAGGCACGGTGATGATCGCGCCGAAATCGCGCCAACTGGCCCCGGCAATCTTGCGCCGTTCCAGCGTTTGCAGCCGCGCATCGACTGCATCAGCTACCGCCCGGCCAAAGGCCGCATCAGTCGTGATCAGGACCGACTGGGCGCTTTCGTCATGCTCTGCTTGGCTCAGCAAATCCAGCGCTATCCAATCGGGATCGTTGTCCGCATCAGCGATCACAAGGATTTCCGACGGGCCCGCGATCATATCGATGCCGACCTTACCAAAAACCCGCCGCTTTGCTGCCGCGACATAGGCATTGCCCGGCCCGGTGATCTTGTCCACCGGCGCGATCGTGTCTGTGCCATACGCCAGCGCCGCAATCGCCTGCGCGCCGCCAACGCGGTAAATCTCGTCCACACCCGCAATGCGCGCCGCCAGCAACACCAGCGGGTTCAAAACCCCGTCCGGCGTTGGCACGACCATCGCCAGCCGCGCCACGCCAGCCACTTTGGCCGGAATCGCATTCATCAAAACAGACGACGGATATGACGCCAGCCCGCCTGGAACATATAACCCCGCCGCCGACACCGGCGTCCAACGCCAGCCAAGGCTTGCGCCTGCGTCATCGGTCCACTGCTCATTTTCAGGCATCTGCCGCGCGTGATAGGCGCGGATGCGCGTTGCAGCCAGTTCCAGCGCAGCGCGGTCTTCCACACTGACTTCGGCGCAGGCAGCATCGATCTCTGCGCTGGAAATGCGCAGTTTGTCCGCCGTCAGGGTCAGGCGGTCAAACTTCGCCGTCAGGTCGATCAGCGCCTGATCCCCCCTGCACCGCACGTCAGCAATGATCGCCGCCACTGCGTCATCGACGTCGGGGCTATCCTCACGCTTGGCACTCAGCAGCGCCTGAAACTGCGCCTCGAAATCAGCGCTTTGCGCGTCCAGAAACTGTGGCATGTCTAATATCCTTGGTGGGCCTGGCCTTCATTGGCCAGAAAAACTCCCGCCTTAGGCATGTAACGCGTGACCGCAATTGGGCAATCAGTCCGGATGTTGCGGAGCCTTGCGTGACGGTGCGATATAGGGCCGCGTCACATCGCGCAGCACGACTTCCAGCGCCTCGACAGAACACGAAATCACGCCATCGCCGGCTAGGGTCATGACGACCTCGCCCGTGCCGTCGATCCCAGGGCGAAACTCGATTGCCAGCAGCGACAGGATAGTGTCGGCGTCGCCCTTGGGCACGCCTTGCGAGCGTACGCCCAAGACGTCTTCGAACAGCAAAACTGACTGCACTCGTTCAAAGTCGCGGCGGCCGTGGGCCTTGGCTGCATCTTCCCAGCGAAAGCGGTTCAACAGGACCGCAAAGCGGCGGTCCGCCGGGGTCCAGCGCATTTCGGACGCGGGAAATACCGCATCCTGCGCCAGCGCGGAAATGACCTGCAAATCCTCGGCGTCGCGCGCCATCAGCGCCAGTGGCTTGTCAGCCCCGTCCTCAAAACGTGCGTCTTCGGTCATACCCCGGTCACCCGTTCGATCTGGGCACCAACGCCGTTCAGCTTGTCTTCAACATGCTCGTACCCGCGATCAAGGTGATAGACGCGGTTCACGATTGTCTCGCCCTCGGCCGCCAGGCCAGCAAGGATCAGCGAAACGCTGGCGCGTAGATCGGTCGCCATGACAGGCGCGCCTTTCAGCTTGTCGACACCGTGGACCGTGGCGCGTCCGCCGTGGACCTCGATATTCGCGCCCATGCGCACCAATTCTGGCGCGTGCATAAAGCGGTTCTCAAAGATTTTTTCTTCCAGCACCGACGTACCTTCGGCGAGGCACAGCATCGCCATCATCTGCGCCTGTAAATCGGTCGGGAAGCCGGGAAAAGGTTCGGTCACCACGTCAACTGCGCGGGGACGATCACCGCGACGTTTTACCTTCAGACCATTCGGCGTTTCCGTCACATCGACGCCCGCCGCATCCAACCGTTCCGCAAAGGATTCGACCAGATCCATACGCCCGCCGAGGCATTCGACCTCGCCGCCGCAGAACACAGGGGCCAGCATATAGGTGCCAAGTTCGATCCGGTCAGTAACAACCGGGTGCGTGGCAGCGCCCAGACGGTCAACGCCCTGAATGGTAATGGTCGAGGTGCCCTCGCCCTCGATCTGTGCGCCCATGCTGCGCAGGCAGCGGGCCAGATCGACGATCTCGGGCTCGCGCGCCGCGTTTTCCAGAATGGTCGTGCCCTTGGCCAGCGTCGCCGCCATCAGGATATTCTCGGTCGCGCCGACAGAGGCAAAGCGCAGCGGCACCCGCGCGCCTTTCAGCCCGCCGGGGGCCTTGGCGTGCAGATAACCGTCGCGCAATTCGATCTGCGCGCCCATCGCTTCCAACGCTGTGACGTGAATATCCATCGGCCGCGCACCGATTGCACAGCCACCCGGCAGCGATACAATCGCGTGATGATGCCGCGCCAGCAGCGGGCCCAGCACAAGGTTGGAAGCCCGCATTTTGCGCACGATTTCATAGTCCGCCGTGGTAGATGTCATGTCGTGGCTCGACAGCACCTGCACCTTGCCGTTTTGCATTGACGTCACTTCGACCCCCAGCGATTGCAGCAAAGCGGTCATCGTCTTGATATCGGACAAGCGCGGCGCATTGGTCAGCGTCAGCGGTTCCTCTGACAGAAGCGTTGCGGGCATAAGAGCGAGCGCAGCATTTTTGGCCCCTGCAATGGCGATCTGACCCTGAAGCGGACGGCCACCCTTGACGACGATTGAATCCATGGACCTGACCTTCCTGCTGCCGGCGTTGGATGCCGTGTTACCGCGACCCGCCCTCTACGTCCAGCCGCGCAGGGCATGGCAGGACTAGACGTCCTTATCCGTACTGCGCGCCTTGGCCTGCGCCTTGCGCTTGGCCATGTTCGCCTTCAGCGCGGCCTTCAGCCTGTCTTCGCGGGTGGCATCTTTGGCGGCAGGCTTGCTGCGCGGCGCGGCGGCATCGGGTGTGGATTTGTCTGTCATGCAACTCTTCTAACCGCTGCGCAATTTTCCGTCCAGAGAGGGCTTGCACCCCGCGCAAGGGTCGGCTAATTCCCCGCAACGGATGCTGTGGTAGCTCAGTGGCAGAGCACACCCTTGGTAAGGGTGAGGTCGAGAGTTCAATCCTCTCTCACAGCACCATCAAAGCCACTTATAGCTTTGATAATGCTTAGATTAATCGCAGTTAATCTAATTGCGCCCCCCAACCAGTCCCCCATATTATCATTGCTGCTTTAGGTCCTATAGGCCTCTTAACATCCAGGTAGACATGCAGAACAGTCGTAACCGCTCTGTTGATACCGCGGTTATGCATTGACGCTGGTATTTTCATGTTTCACCGCTGAGCCAATCGGCGCGGCCAAACAATTTGGCAATGCCGTTCCTGCAACAAGGCTGATCCGAGGCATCTTTATATCTTCAAGAAGTGTGTTATTTCGAGTTTTTCCTTTGATAAGAATTGTCGGGTGTCGCCGCTGAATTTGGTGTCTTGCGGCCGACGCGGGATAATAGTGTGACCACGACGAAGAACAGGGGAACGAAAAATATACCCAGCACTGTGGCGGAAATAGTCCCGCCCAACACGCCTGACCCAATCGCCGTCCTCCCGCCAGATCCTGCGCCTGAGCTGAGAACGAGCGGAAGCACTCCGAGCGAGAACGCCAAGGAAGTCATCAGGATTGGGCGGAATCGTTGTCGCGCAGCCTCCACCACTGCATCGAAGAGCGGCAGGCCAGCGTCGAGCCGTTCTTTAGCAAATTCAACGATGAGGATGGCGTTCTTGCCCGTCAGGCCTATTACAGCCAACAGCCCAACCTGGAAGAGCACCCCATTTTCGAACCCGCCCAGCCATGCGCCGACGAGCGCGCCCAGCACACCGATGGGCATGGCGAGCATGACCGCAAACGGAATCGACCAGCTTTCATAGAGCGCCGCTAACGAGAGGAAGACGGCAGCCAGTGACAAGGCAAACAGGAGCGGTGCCTGATTTCCGGACGACTGCTCCTCATAGGACAGCCCGGTCCAAGCGACGGCAAAACTGGGCGGAAGATCGTCCGCCAGCCGCTGGATCTCGGCGAGCGCCGCACCAGTGCTCACACCTGGTGCTGGCGTGCCCTGTATCTGCATCGAAGGTACGCCATTGTAGCGTGTTATCCCTTGGGGTCCGAACGACCATTCACCTTTGGCGAAATTGGCCAGTGGCACAAGACTGCCAGTGGCGTTGCGCACCTGCCAGAGATCAAAACCAGTTGGATCAGACCGCGCCTCCGCCTCACCTTGGACATAGACTCGCTTAATGCGGCCCTTGTCGAGGAAATCGTTTACGTACTGGCCAGCCC
>CAWUXN010000239.1:0-3063 GCA_963926415.1 uncultured Loktanella sp. | reverse complement strand
CTGGGCCTATCAGCCCCCGCTCAGGCAGAGGCGCACGTCCAGCAGGGCGGCACCATGCGCATCCAGATGGAAGTGCGCGCTTTGAAAGATCCGCGCGCCTTTGACTGGCCGCAGATTTCATACATCACCGGCGGTTGGCTGGAATGCCTTGTAGAATACAACAACGACGGCTCTTTCACTCCACTGCTGCTGGAAAGCTGGGAAGTCAACGAAGATGCGACCGAATACACTCTCAAGGTCCGCCCCGGCGTCACCTGGAACGACGGCACGCCCTTTACCGCCGCAGACGTCGCCCGCAACATCATTGGCTGGTGTGACAAGTCAGTGGAAGGCAATTCCATGGCGGGTCGCATGGCAACGCTGATCGATCCGGAAACGGAGAAGGCTATCGAGGGCGCAATCACCGCGACCGACAATCTGACCGTCGTGGTTAAACTGCCGATCCCCGACATTAGCATCATCGCAGGCATGTCCGATTATCCCGCGCAGATCGTGCCCGAGGATTTCAACGGCGAAGACCTGACCGCCAATCCAAAAGGCACTGGCCCTTACCTGCCAGAGCAGATGGACGTTGGCGTCAAAGCCGTGCTGATCCGCAACGAGGGTCACGACTGGTGGGGCTATGCCGCTGGCAAAGGTGCCTATATCGACCGCTTTGAATTCGTCGACTACGGCACCGATCCGTCCGCCTTTGTCGCGGCTGCCGCTGCCGAAGAAGTCGACGTCATCTATGAAACCGTTGGCGACTTTGTTGATATCCTTGATGGCATGGGCTGGCAGAAGTCAGAGGTCGCATCCGGCTCTACCATCGTGATCCGTCCCAACCAGCTGGCCGAAATCGACGGCGTGAAGCCCTATGCAGACGTGCGCGTCCGAAAGGCGATTGCCATGGCCGTTGATCCCAACGTCTGCCTGGAACTGGGCTATGCCGACCGGGGCGAGCCTGCGCGCAATATGCACGTTGGTCCGATGCACCCTGAATGGGCCGATATCCCGGCCGTCGAGGTCGATCCCGCAGGCGCGCTTGCCCTGCTGACCGAAGCTGGCATGCAGGACTTCGAGATGGAAATCATCTCGATCGATGATGACTGGCGCAAGAACACAACAGACGCCGTGGCAGCCCAGCTGCGCGACGCAGGTTTCAACATCAAGCGCACGATCATCCCCGGCAGCACGTTTTGGAACGACTGGACGAAGTACCCCTTCTCTTCGACGGACTGGAACCACCGTCCGCTGGGCACGCAGGTGCTGGCACTGGCCTACCGGACCGGCGAGGCGTGGAACGAGACCGGCTTTGCCAACGCCGAATTCGACGCCTTGCTGGCCGACGCCAACGCCATCGCCGACGCCGATGCCCGCCGCGAGGTTATGGTTAAGCTTCAGACCATCATGCGCGACGAAGGCGTAACGCTGCAGCCCTACAGGCGCTCGCTCTACCGTCACGCAGCCCCAGGTGTTGTCGGCGGCGAGATGAACATCGCCTATCTGCCGCGCCTTTATAACTTTGGCTTTGCGGCCTGATGGACCGGGCCGCCCGACACAGGGCGGCCCACCCTGCCCGGCCGATTTGCCGGTGCCCTGATCTGACGGGACATCCATGCTGAAGTTTATCCTGCGTAGCTTAGCGGGCATGGTGCTGACCGCATTGTGCCTGACCTTTCTTGTCTTCTGGCTGACGAACCTGTCACCAAACCTGGAAAAGCTAGCCAAGACCCAAGGCAACGCCCGCATGTCGGACGAAGCCGTCGCCAGCTGGCTGGTAAACCGTGGCTATAATCAGGCTTTGCCGGTCAAATATGGGCAATGGCTGGGCGCGTTGCCCGGCTATGTCATCACCGGCACCGATGGCACGGCGCGCGCGCGCTGCGCGGCATCCACCGGACCCGCAGAAGGTGATGCCCGTTTTTGCGGCATCCTGCAGGGTGAATGGGGCTTTTCCACCGTGCTGCGCGACGACGTATCAACCATCATCGCAACCCGCCTTGGTCTCACCGCCAAGCTGATGGCCTGCGTCATGGCGATCATGATCCCCGGAGCGCTGATCATGGGCGTTCTGGCGGGTATGCGCGAAGGCTCTCGGCTAGACCGCAGCCTGTCCACGGTGTCGATCATTACGACGGCCACACCGGAATATGTCTCTGGTGTCGTGCTGATCGCGGTCTTTGCCACCGGCACCTTTGGCATGAACTGGTTCAAGGGCACAGCCACCGCGGCCATGGACGACGCAAATTTTACGAACTTCTTTCTGCCCGTCATCACCATCGCGCTGTACGGCATGGGCTATATCGCCCGCATGACCCGCGCGAGCATGACAGAGGTGATGACCGCCCAATACATCCGCACCGCGCGCCTGAAGGGTGTCAGCTTTGGCAATATCGTGCTAAAACACGCCCTGCGAAACGCGCTAATCGCGCCCTTCACGGTCATCATGCTGCAGTTTCCGTGGCTGCTAAACGGCGTCGTCATCGTAGAGACGTTGTTCAACTACAAAGGCTTCGGCTGGACTCTCGTGCAGGCAGCATCAAACAACGATATTGAGCTTCTGCTTGGCGTGTCCATTGTGTCGGTGCTTGTGGTGCTAATCACACAACTGCTGTCCGACATCGGCTACGTCTTTCTCAATCCCCGCATCCGCATCAGTTAAGGATTTCGCATGGAACCCCTCACCTGGACCGGAACGCTCGGCTCCTATCTGAACCCCGTCCTGACGCTTTGCGTCGTGGTCCTTGTGATTTGCGTCGTGGCGCAAATCATTGCAGGCTATATCGCCGATGCCGTGACGCTGCGATCGAACGCAGACGGCACCCTGATGACGCGCGGCGGGCTGCTGGGCGGGCTGGACCGCGCCCTGACAATCGTCTTCGCCGTCACGCTGGCCCTGATCGTGGCCTATCTGATCGCGGGCACCGTGATGCCTTATGGCAGCGCCGGCATTGTCGGTGCCGTCGCCAAACGCTTCCTGCCGGTGATCCTTGCGCTGATAGTGCTTTACGCCTTGTCGATCCGCTTCAAGCGGAGCCTTGGGCTTTATGGCAAGCTCTTTGACAGCACCGTCGGCATGAT
>CAWUXN010000238.1:0-4714 GCA_963926415.1 uncultured Loktanella sp. | reverse complement strand
AGGCCAGCATATGGCCGTGGTCGCGGTAGGATGTAACGCGCTTGTCGCCTTCCGAAGCCGCAGCTTCCAGGCCGACGACGACCGCTTCTTGTCCGATGTAAAGGTGGCAGAAACCACCGATCAGGCCCATGCCATATAGCTGGCCCGCCTTTTCTTCGAACCGGCGGATCATCAGCATTTCGCGGTAATGACCTAGCAATTCCTCAGCTGAGACGTTTGCCCTAGTATCTGGCTTCTTCGGCGGCATGGTCGCTCCCTCTGTGCTAGAACAGATAGTATAGTGTTAAACTAACTGGAGATGATAAGGTGGCCGGTGACCTAACGCAATCCGATCAGGTGGATTAATCCAATCGATATTGCCAATGACTACTGAATGACGATTTCGTCAGTCCGCACCATGCCCAGCACATCGCGTGCTTGCTCGTCCAGCAGGTCCAGATCAAGGAAGTCGTCGGACAGGCGCTTGGTCAGGTTTTCCATGGCGTCCAGTTCGATCTGAAGGCTCGCCAGTTCGTCGTGCAGCACGAGGGCTTCGGCATCCACTTCGGCACGTTTAAATACGCCATAGTCGCCCTGAATGGCAGCAAAGGTAAAATAAAGCCCCAGCATCAGGGTCAGCAGAAAATATACAAGGGTGCCCAGACCGGGACGGCTGTTTTCGTTCATGCGTGCCTCGCTCGCACCTCTAAAAGGCGCATTAGAAGCAGGT
The DNA here is from genome assembly GCA_963926415.1 of uncultured Loktanella sp. Classification (GTDB taxonomy): domain Bacteria; phylum Pseudomonadota; class Alphaproteobacteria; order Rhodobacterales; family Rhodobacteraceae; genus Loktanella. Next base: position 4,005 of record CAWUXN010000238.1, on the reverse strand, counting down.
TCTCATACCTATTGGTCAGGGAAAATAGGTTTTTGGCCACGGTTGCAAAACTCTTTGCAACCGTGGCCGACAAAACTCAGCCGGCGATGGATGCGGCGTGGATCGTGTCGATGGTCTTGGCGATGGCCGCATCAAAGTCGGCATCGGATTGCTGCGCTGACAGACCTTGGGTAAGGGCGCGGCTGAAGCTGGCGATAATGCCGGGGTTCTGCGCCAGGCGGCGTGTCGCCTCAGTCAGGTCATAGCCGCCGGACAGGGCGACAACGCGCATGACCTTGGGGTGATCGACTAGTGCCTGATAGGTGCCCGCGACCTCTGGCAGGGTTAGCTTGATCATAATCTCGGTGCCGTCCGGCAGCGCATCAAGATGGCGCAGCACGCTGTCCAGCAGCAGCTGTTCGGCCTCTGCCTTGTCATAAATGCTGATCGTGATCTCGGGTTCGAGAATCGGCATCATATCGTGCGCCAGAACCTGGCGGCCAATGTCGAACTGCTGCGCGACGATGGCGTCGATGCCCGCCGTATTGGCGGCATGAATGACGGACCGTTCCTTGGTCCCAAACACACCAAGCGCATGGGCGCGGTCCAACATGGCGTCCAGACTCGGCATCGGCTTCATCATCTGAACGCCGTTAGCTTCGGCCTCTAAGCCTTTGTCGATCTTTAGAAAAGGAACGACGCGCTGCACGTTCCACAGGTGATCTGCCGCAGGCTGGCCCGCAAACTGGCGGTCCATTGTATCCTCGAACAGGATCGCGCCGACGACCTTGTCACCGTTAAAGGCAGGGGCGTTCACGATCCGGTTGCGCATCGTGTGGATCATGTCGAACATTTCCAAGTCCGATCCAAATACTTCCTCTGACACGCCATAGGCGGCCAGCGCCTTGGGGGTCGATCCGCCGCTCTGATCAAGTGCAGCGATAAATCCGTTCCCCGCGCGAACCTGCGCCGCCATGTCCTTGTTCACCCTGTCACTCCTCTAAAGCTAAGGCAAAACGCCCCCGGTCAGTGCATAGGCAGGGGGCGTCGGAGTGACAATTATGGTTGCGCTAACGTTCAATGTGATAGCGCTAACGCTCTGGCTTAGTGGTCCAAAGCCGCCACACCCGGCAGCGTTTTGCCTTCCATCCACTCCAGAAACGCGCCACCGGCGGTGCTGACATAGGTGAAATCATCCGCTGCGCCTGCGGCATTCAACGCCGCGACCGTATCGCCGCCGCCCGCGACTGAAATTAGCTTGCCCTCGCGGGTCAGCGTAGCCGCCGCTTTGGCCGCCGCGTTGGTGGCCGCGTTAAAGGGTTCAATCTCGAACGCGCCCAGCGGGCCATTCCATACCAGTGTTTTCGCCCGTTCCAGCGCCTGCACAATATGCGCGACAGAATCGGGACCCGCGTCAAGAATCATCGCATCCGCCGGGCAGTCCTCGGATTTGACGGTCTCATTCGCCGCACCGGCCTTGAATTCGCGCGCCACAACAACGTCGCGGGGTAGCAGAATCGCGCAGTCCTTTGTAGCGGCCTTGGCGACGATATCGCGGGCGGTCTGCGCTAGATCATGCTCGCACAAGGAGTTGCCGACATCAATGCCGCTGGCGGCAAGGAACGTGTTCGCCATGCCGCCGCCGATCACCAGCACATCGACTTTTTCGACAAGGTTGCTCAGCAGGTCCAGCTTGGTCGACACCTTTGCCCCACCAACGACGGCGACTACCGGGCGTTCCGGCGTGCCAAGCGCCTTTTCCAGCGCGTCCAGCTCCTCTGCCATCAGGCGGCCAGCGCAGGCGGGCAGCAGGTATGCCAGCGCCTCTGTGCTGGCATGGGCGCGGTGCGCAGTCGAAAACGCGTCGTTGACATAGACATCGCCCAGAGACGCCAGACGCTGCGCAAAGCCTGCGTCATTGGCTTCTTCGCCTGGATTGAAGCGTAGATTTTCCAGCAAGGCCACGTCGCTCGCTGTCATCTTGGCCACAGCCTCGCCATAGTCACTGTCGATAAATGTCACGACCTGACCTAGCGCGGCGGACAGCGCGGGCACAATTTGTTTCAGCGACATCTCCGGCACGACCTTGCCCTTGGGGCGGTCAAAATGCGCCAGCAGGATCGGCATGCCGCCCTTGGCCTGAATGTCTTTGACCGTTGGCACGATGCGGTCGATCCGCGTGGTATCGGTCACCTGACCATCTGCCATGGGCACGTTGATATCCACCCGCACCAGAACGCGCTTACCGCTAAGGTCCATGTCATCAAGTGTATTCCAAGCCATCTTGGCCTCCATCCGCTGTTTTTCGGTATTCCTGTGGCAAGGTTGCGCCCGCGTCAACCGGGCGTGACTTGGCATCGGGCCACATCCGCCATATGTCATGCCCAAGTTTTCAACAAAGAGGTGCCCCAATGGCCGATATTAAAGATCCAGAAAACACGATCATCATGACCTTGAAGGACGGCGATGTCGTCATTCAGTTGCTGCCTGACGTCGCCCCCAAGCACGTGGAGCGAATGAAGGAACTGGCCCGCGCCGGTGCCTATGACAATGTCGCCTTTCACCGCGTGATCGATGGCTTCATGGCGCAGACTGGTGACGTGGAACATGCGAACATGGAAAAGGACTATAACCCGGGCCGCGCTGGCACCGGCGGGTCCGACAAGCCCGATCTGCCTGCAGAATTTTCCAAGGTGCCGCACGCCCGCGGCGCATTGGGTGCGGCACGTTCCGCCAGCCCCAATTCTGCCAACAGCCAGTTCTTTATCAGCTTCAAAGATAACGATTTCCTGAACGGCCAATACACCGTTTACGGTCAGGTCATCGAAGGTATGGCCCACGTCGATGCAATCGCCAAAGGCGAGCCTCCCCGCAACCCCGACCGCATGATCAGCGTCAAGGTGGCTGCTGATGTATAAGCTGGCTGCAGCCCTGTGCGTGCTGTCCGCACCGGCCTTTGCTGCCGGTCTGGACATCACGGTTGCAGGTCAGGCGAATGGCACGATCCACGTTGACCTGTTCGAGGACACTGCCCCCCAGCACGTCGCCCAGATCGAAAAGATCGCGGCAGATGGCGGCTATGACGGCGTCGTCTTTCACCGCGTGATCGAAGGCTTCATGGCGCAGACCGGCGACGTGGAATTCGGTAAAGCAGATGGCGATACGTCCAGCGCCGGTATGGGCGGGTCCGACCTGCCGGACATCCCCGCAGAGTTCACTAACGAAATGAGCTTTGATCGCGGTGTGGTCGGCATGGCCCGCAGCCAAAACCCAGATTCTGCGAACAGCCAGTTCTTTATCATGTTCGCACCCGGCCCGTTTCTGGACGGCCAGTACACCATAGTCGGTCAGGTGACTGAAGGCATGGATGTGGTTGATCAGATCAAGATCGGCGATGGCCCGAACGGGTCCGTGACCGGCACGCCCGATGTGATGACCAAGGTTGTCGTAACCGAATAAGCGCGCTGCGCAGTTTTATTATAACGGAGCGGGCCCTGCGGGGCCCGCACTGCATTCTTGGTGCGGGTTTAGCTGTTTGGGTTGATCTGCAGCGATGGCACCGGTGGTGAGCTGATATGCCTTCGGCGAGGATATTTTTGACGAAAAGAAGTGGTCAGGTACCGCAGAATGTGGCGGTTACGATCTGCTGATCGGTTGGCGGCGCGGCATAAGGCGCGCGTTTGTCATCCAGCGGATCAAAGGGACGGGTGACAACGTTGAGCATGTTGTTGAACGGTCCCATGTCGCCCGCAGTGGCGGCGATAATCATTGCCTCGATCTGGTGATTGCGCGGGATGATCTGCGGGTTGGCCTGCGACATAATCTGCGCGTAGCCCGGCGCGCGGCGGTGTTCCCAATCGGCGATCCAATCGGCAAAGGCCGCGGGGTCGGTAAACTGATCCTGGGCCTGTGGCGTCGCCAGAGTGGCGAAGGTATTCGTGAAATCAGCCCCGTCCTTGGCCATCAGCGTCAGCAAGCGTTGGATCAGTTCCGCGTCCGCCAGCACCGGGTCGGGCAGGCCGATCT
>CAWUXN010000237.1:0-3299 GCA_963926415.1 uncultured Loktanella sp. | reverse complement strand
CGTCGTCATGGTTCAAATCCTGTGGGTTAGGTCGGCTCAGGCACCTTTGGCGCGCAGCCAGTTTGTGATGATCTCGCGGTGGCGCGCTCCGTCATAGGACGAAAAATGCCCACCGTGGACGGTTTGCACGGGCAGGTCCAGCAGGCGCTTCATGCTGGCCACATACTGCTGCATCTTGATGGGATCGTCGCTCTCGATCAGCGGTCCGTCATAGACTATATCGCCGGAAATTAGCAGCCCGGTGGCCTTTTCGAACAGCGCGATGCCGCCGGGGCTGTGGCCGGGTGTGTGGATGACTTCAAAGCTGCGATCCCCAAGGTCAATGACGTCGTGATCCTGCAGAATGCGCGTCGCGGGGGCAGATTTTACAGTGTAGGTGGCCGAGGAATAGGGCTCTGGCGGCAGTGCTGTAAAGATGTCGTCGGTCACGTAGTCCGCTGCAAAGGTGTTTTCGCGGGTGGGGTTGGCCAGAATGTCCGCCTCTGCCGCGTGGCAAAGGCGGCAGGGAAATTCGTGGTGCGTGCCGATGTGGTCGAAATGCGTGTGGCTGGCCACTGCGTCCAAGGGCCGCTCGGTCACCAGTGGCACCCATTCACGCAAACTCAGCACGCCCATGCCGCTGTCGACCAGCATGTCGCGGTCGCGGCCGCGGACGTGCCAGACGTTGCAGCGAAAAAACTCCTTGATATGCGGCTCGTCGATCATCGTCACCCCGTCGGAGAGGGTGCGGACGCGGTACCAGTCTTGCGGGCGGGCGCGGTTCACGGCCCGGTTCATGGCGCAGCCTGCAGCGCAACGACATTGGACGCGAACAGCGGCACGGTGGCACCAACCTGAGGCAATTCGCCAAGGGCCAGATGCGCTATGTATGGTGCCGCGTGATCGTCCGTGCTGCGGAAATGGCAACGGTGATAGGTGCCAAAGAATGCCGTGCTTTCCAGCCGCGCGGGGCCAAGGGAAAGATCACCCGACAGCCCGATATTTTCGGGCCGCGCACCGTAGGTCATGCCCGGTTCTGCTGAATGAAGATCAACTGGCAAAGTATTGATATCCCCCATGAAGTTCGCGGTGAATAGGGTCTTGGGCCGCAGGTAGATATCCTCTGGCACGCCGAAATCCTCGACCCGGCCCTGGTTCATGACAACGATGCGGTCTGCGATGGCCATCGCCTCTTCTTGGTCGTGGGTGACGTGGACAAAGGTGGTGCCGACCTTGCGTTGGATCACCTTCAGCTCGTCCTGCATCTGGCGGCGCAGCTTCAGGTCCAGCGCCCCAAGGGGTTCATCCAGCAGCAACACATCGGGATCAACAGCGAGGGCGCGGGCAAGGGCGACGCGCTGGCGCTGTCCGCCCGACAGCTCGTGCGGTTTGCGGCCTGCCTTGTCCTGCAGGCCGACAAGGTCCAGCATTTCGTCTGCCTTGGCGTTGCGGGCGGCGCGGCCCATGCCCTTCATCCGCAGGCCAAAGCCTACGTTGTCGCGCAGGCTCATATGCGGAAACAGGGCGTAGTCCTGAAACATCGTTGTCGTGGGGCGGTTTTTTGGGGCCACACCGTCCATATCGCGCCCGCCGATTTTTATCGTGCCGCTGGTGGGCGACAGAAAACCGCCAAGGATGAAAAGCAGCGTGGACTTGCCGCAGCCTGAAGGCCCCAGCAGCACGACAAATTCGCCCGCGCCAAAGGACAGATCGATGTTGTCCAGAGCCTGAAAGGTGCCAAAGGACTGGCTGATGGACTGCAACGCGACGTCGGCGGTCATAACTTGGGCTTTCTGAAAACGGTCAATTCAAGGATGATCAGGATCGCGATGGACACAAGGAACACCAGCGAGCCAATGGCGTTCGTCGCAGGCGACAGGCCAGAACGGAGCATCGACCAGATCTCCACCGGCAAGGTCACGTCGAAGCGCGTCAGCAGGAAGGCGATGATGAACTCGTCCCAACTGAACGTGACGGACAGGAAAAACGCGGCCAGCAGGGCAGGTTTCAGCATTGGGGCGGTCACAAGGGCGACGACCTGTAGCTCGGACGCTCCCAAATCGCGGGCGGCGCGTTCCGCGTTTTTCTGATGATCGCCCATCGCCGCGAAGATGATTGCAAAGCACAGGGGCAAGTTGATGACGACATGGCCAATCCCCGTGGCCCAGAGCGACGGGCGCATGCCGATCACGTTGAACATGCTCAGCAATCCCAGCGCGATGATGAGATAGCTGACGGTCATCGGCGCAATCAGCAGACCGCGCATGACGACTGATCCGGGCAGGTGAACGCGGGCCAGCCCTTGGGCGGCCAGAAATCCCAGCGTCAACGCGATGGACGAGGAGATGAGGGCGACGAACAGCGAATTGCGCAGCGCCTCCATCAAACCGCGATTGGCCAGCACCTCTGCGTACCACTTGAGCGATGGGCCATCAAAGGGCGGCACGGGCAGGCGGCCTGCTTGGAACGAAAACAGTACCAGCACCACAACGGGCAGGAAAATGAAGGCAAAGATCGCCACAAGGTAGGCGTATGACAGCGCGCGCATCAGACCCGGTCCATCTTGAGCCAGCGGGCAGTAGCGGCATAGGCAAGTGTGACCAGCGCCATCAGCACCACCGAAAGGGCAGAGGCCATGGGGAAATCTCCACGTCGCCCAAGTTGCAGCATGATCAGTTGGGGCATCGACAGCTCGTTATTGCCGCCAAGGATTTGCGGCGTGATGTAATCGCCGATGCACAGCACAAAGGTCAGGAAAGCGCCTGTCATGATGCCGGGCAGGGTCAGCGGCAGGATCACCAGCCGCAAGGTCTGCCAGCCGCTGGCCCCCAGATCGGCGGCGGCGCGGGCATAGTTCGGCGACAGTTGAATCAGGTTCGCGTAGATCGTCAGCGTCAGCAGCATGACAAAGAAATGCACAAAGCCGATGATTGTCGCAGTCCGCGTCGCCATAATTTGAATGGGCGCGTCCAGGAGTCCGATGCCGATCAGACCCTGCATCAGCACACCGTTCTGCCCCAGCACCAGCGCCCAAGCGTAGGAGCGCACCACATAGGAGGTCCAGAACGGCAGCACCGCCAGCATTATCGCTAGGCGTTGATACTTTGGCGGCACCTGCGTCGCAATGATCCACGCCAGCGGCCAGGCCAGCAGCACAGAGATCACCGTGACGGTCATCGTGATTTCAAGCGAGACGAAGATACCCTTCAGTAGCGACGGGTCTGTGAAAATCTTGACGTAGTTGCCAAGGTCATAGGCCTGCACGACGTCTCGGCCTTCCAGATGCGCAAGGCTCAGCAGCACCATCGCGGCAAAGGGCA
>CAWUXN010000236.1:0-2841 GCA_963926415.1 uncultured Loktanella sp. | reverse complement strand
CCCGCCGTCACCGACGTCACCCGGTGCAGGAAAAAGGACGGAAAGGCGATCACCGTGCCGCGCGTCCGGGGCGCAGTGGTGACCCCGCTGCCAATCTGGAACTGCAGGTCACAGCTCTCATAGTGCGATGGGTCGCTGAGTTGAACGCTCAGCGATATCTTGCGCGGCTTGTGGCTGTTGCGGCCATAATCGATATGCCAGTCCTAATGCCCGCCTTCTTTGCCGTCATAGACCGTGTATTGCAGATTCTCGAGCCCGGTCAGCGCAAAGCGGTAGAACTGGGTATTGAGACGCAGCACGATCTGCTCGAGGCGGTCATAAAACTCTTGCGTCTGCGCATTGCGCTCAAGCCAGGCGAGATGGGTGATGCGCACGGCCTCGAGATCGTCGCGCTGGACCGCGATCTGGGCTTTCTCAAGAATCTGCGCATCGCCATAGGCGATAATGGCGTCCACTTCCGCCGGCGTGGGCGCGCCTTCCCAGCCCAGGAAAGGCCCCAGTACGACGGGAACAGACAGATTCATCGAAACTCCGGACCCGCCGCCCAGATCACCAGTGATTTTCGGATGCCCGAAACAATGGGGGTGACGCGATGCAACACATAAGAGGGAAAGGCGATCAGGGTTCCGCGCTTTTTGGGTGCGGCCTGCACAGTGTCGCCGGAATGGAATTCCAGTTCGCAACCTTCATAGGCGGCGCTTTCCGACAACTGCAGGCTGAGGGAGATTTTGCGCGGTTCTTCCTGCGCGTTACCATGATCCTTGTGCCAGTCGAAATGCCCGCCATTGCCGCCATGATAAACGGTGTACTGAAAGCTTTCCGCCAGACCGTACAGTTCATAGCCGAAGAACTGGTCGTTGAGCTGCAGCACAATCTGTTCCAGGCGGGCATGGAGCCATGCCGTTTCCGGATTGCGTTCGATCCAGGCGACATTGGTGATCCGGATATTGTCGTATCCCGCGCGCTTGCCTGACAGGTCGGCTTTCTGCTGCGCCAGGCCATCGCCATACTTTTCCAGCGCATCGAGTTCGGCGGCGCTGAAAGCGTCTTCCCACATGACAAACTCGCCTGCGGGCACAGGTAAGGTCGCGGGCGGCGATAATAACATATGATAGGCTTTCGGCGCGGTCGTTACACGCTATTTGAACTCAGGTCCTACCGCCCAGACAACGAGTGATTTTCGCACACCTGATGTTATCGGTGTCACGCGGTGCAGGACGTAAGATGGGAAGGCGATGACGGCGCCGCGCGTTTTGGGCGCAACATCTGTGAGATTTCCGGCGCGCACTTCCAGTTCGCAGCCTTCATATTTCGCAGAATCGCTCAACTGTATGCTCAGCGACAATTTGCGAGGCTCCTGGTCCGGGGCGCCGTAATCCTTGCCGTAATCCTTGTGCCAGTCGAACCGTCCGCTTTCGGCGCCGTCATAAAGTGCGTACTGAAACGTCACCACCCCGGAAAGGTCGTAGCGGAAGAACTGCGCGTTCAGGCGCAGGACGATAGTCTCCACCTTTGCATAAAAGGCTTCCGTCTCTTCATTGCGCATCACCCAGGCAACCTTGGTGACGCGGATACTGTCGCGGCCGGTATTCTTCGCGGACAACTCGGCCTTCTCAAGCGAAAGCAGGTCGCCATACTGCTCCATGGCGTCCAGTTCCGCAGGCGTGAACAGATTCTCCCAGACGATCAGCCCGCCGCTCATTATCACTGGCGATGACGCGGGATTGAAAACAGACATGCATGTCCCCCAGCATATTATTTTAATATAGCAATGCTCTTCACTTGAACTTCGGTCCGGTCGTCCAGACCACCAGCGATCTGCGCGTGCCCGAAACGATGGGTGTCACGCGGTGCAGCACATAGGATGGAAAAGCGATCACCGTGCCCTGCTCGCGCGGCGCGGTTTCAATATTGCCGCTGGCGCAGAATTCCAGGTTGCACCCTTCATACGCCGAAGGATCACTGAGTTGCAGCGTCATGGAAAGCTTGCGCTGCACATGCAGCGGTCCGTGATCGACGTGCCAGTCATAATGACCGCCTTCTACGCCGTGATAAACGGTGTACTGGAAATTCTCAGAAAAGCCGCGCAGGTCATACTGGTAGGTGGCGTCGTTCAGGGCCTGCGCCACGCCCTGCATGCGGTCGAAAAGCCATTTGGTTTGCGCATTCTGTTCGATCCAGGCGGTGTGTGTGATGCGGACCTTGTCGAACGCGGCCCGCCGGCTTGCGGGAATGTCAGGCGGCACCGCCCGTTCCGTCGTCAGCCCGTCGCCATAGCCCGCGATCCGGTCGATCTCTTCGCGCGAGAAAGCATCCGCCCAGGCGGTGAAGGTCAGGGTGGAGAGACGGGTTTCTTCGTCCATGGAAACCGGAAAGTAAGGCCTGCTTTGGCCTTAGTCCATGCGCCCGGCCGAGCGCCTGCGCCTGTGCAGCTGCGAAACGCAGGCGCCCCATGCAGGACCCGCGCAGCACGCGGCGCGGCGATTGTGTAGGCTTGGTGTGTCGAGGGACCCATGCAGCAGCGCACCATCTTCGGACGGCATTACGCCCTGGCTGTGGTCGCCGTGATTTTCGTGGCGCTGCTGGCGGCGGCCGGCCTGCGCTCCACCCCCGGCGTCCTGATGGTGCCGTGGGAGCAGACGTTCGGCTGGTCGCGCGGGACGATCAGCTTCGCGGCGGCCTGCGGCATTTTCCTGTTCGGCCTGACCGGGCCCTTCGCCGCCGCCGCCATGCAGCGTTTCGGCATCCGCGCCACCGTGATCGCGGCGCTCAGCATGATGAGCCTGTCCAGCTTCGCCAGCCTATTCATGACCCAGGCCTGGCACCTGATCGTGACCTGGG
>CAWUXN010000235.1:0-2576 GCA_963926415.1 uncultured Loktanella sp. | reverse complement strand
CCTCTCCGCCAGAGCCTTGTTCGCTCGAATCCGCATTCGTCCGTAACACACCGGATTATCGAAATATTTTGTGACGCCGCGTCTGCGCCCGTTCGTCGCGATTCGCCCCAATCCATGTCTGATGTTAGGGTCAATGTTAGGGTCGGGAGCGATAGACAACGGCTAACGGGCGTGACTAACAACGTATAGACGAGGCCGACCTCCTCTCGTTGAAAATGCTGGCGATGCAAATACGAACTGATGGCGGCTATGTTGGACGATCCGGAACGGCTGGTCATATGGCGAACCCATGGAATAGCTGCCGATAGATTCTGGAATGCGCTATGAAGTCTAAGCATCCCAGTCTTGGCCAGCCGCGTGCCATCATTTCAGACGCGCAGACGCTCCCTGCGATCAGCCGACAGTCGACGGAAAATAGCTTGCCTGGGTTGCTTGAAATGGTGGGCGTATCCGGGAATCAAGCTTGGTCGGCGAAGCGGCAAGCTTTCCATTTAATCTTTTATGCAATCGATTGCAAATTTCTGTTGCGCAGCGTTGCCCCATTTCCTAGGCGTTGGCGAAAGATGGTTTGACTAGGAATCCTTTCGCCTTGACCTCAGCATGGACGCACGAGCATGTTTCCCGCATCGAGCAGCAGGATTTTCCTGCTGTTCGCCTGATTTCGGAACACCAGGCTCGCCCCCTCCTTCCGGGAATTTTGCTGTGGGACATGTGGCCCGTGCAGCTTCCTGACGGCAGCATCGCGCAGGTCGAAAACGGATCCCTGTGGATGGCGCTTTCAGCTCCGGACCGGTCGGATCCAGGGCTGCGCCATTTTGAAGCACGCATCAGGCTGTTGCACTTGAAGGGCAACCAGTGGCGCGACCTAGGTTGGGCTCTGCCCGATACTGACTACGCGTTCGAACGCGAATGGGCTGGAACGGCTTTGCTGAAAGGCCAGACAGTCTCATTGTTCTTTACGGCCGCTGGCCGAGCCGACAACTCCGGCGGCTATCAGCAGCGACTGTTCGAAGCGCATGGCGCGTTGCAACCAGACGGTCATATCGCGGACTGGAGCGAGCTGTGCGAATCCGTCGCCAACAGCGGTGACTTTTACGATCTGGCAGATCAGCAAGAGGGCGAACCGGGCAAGATCACCGCCTTTCGCGATCCTGCCTATTTCTGCGACCCGGCCGACGGGCAGGAGTATCTGCTGTTCACGGGCTCTCTGGCGGGGTCGGCATCCGAATATAACGGTGCCGTGGGCATTGCCCGCCGATCGGGCGAGAACGGCTGGGAATTGCTGCCGCCGCTGCTCCATGCCGATGGCGTCAACAATGAGCTGGAACGCGCGCATATGGTCGCCCGGGATGGTCGTTACTATCTGTTCTGGGTGACCCAGGCCGGCACTTTTGACCCGGCTGGCCCGATTGGGCCTACGGGGCTTTACGGCATGGTCTCCAATCAGCTGTTTGGTGAATATGAACCGATCAACGGCAGCGGCCTGATCCTGGCCAATCCCCGCGAAGAGCCCTCACAGACCTATAGCTGGCACGTTACCAAGGAGCTCTTGGTGAGCAGCTTTGTCGATCATTGGGGCCTCAGCGGGCGCAGCCTGGTGAATGATCCCCAACTGGCCGCCGAGAGCTTTGGCGGAACCCCGGCACCCTTCGTCAGGTTAGTTCTGGATGGCAATCGCGCAAGCCTGTGCGGTGAATTGGTCAATGTCGGCTGACGGCAAAAACTCGTGCGGCGCGGTCGAGGCGGGCGGGACTAAATTTGTCCTCGCCATCGGCCGGGGCCATGATGACATCGTCGCCCAGACGCAAATTCCGACAACGACTCCCGGAGAAACATTGCAGTGCGCGATCGAGTGGTTTCAAGACCACGGCGGCATTGCAGCCTTGGGCATCGCGTCCTTCGGGCCGGTGGACCTTGATCCTGCCTCGGCCAATTGGGGCGCCATCACCGATACTCCCAAGCCGGGTTGGAGCCAGGCCAGTGTCGCTGCTCGCCTAGGCGATTCCCTGGGTTGCCCGGTTGGACTTGATACGGATGTGAATGGCGCTGCCATTGGTGAGTATCGGCACGGCGCGGCCAAGGGCTGCGATGTGGCCATCTATGTCACGGTCGGTACGGGCATTGGCGGCGGGGCGATTGTCGGCGGGGAGACGGTCAAGGGAAGTCGCCACCCGGAAATGGGCCATGTGATGCTGCGCCGCCACCCCCGGGATCTCGATTTTGCCGGCGCCTGCCCTGTTCACGGCGATTGCCTGGAAGGCCTGGCATCGGGTCCGGCGATCAAGGCGCGTTGGGGGGCCTCGCTTTCCGATCTGGCGCTGGACCATGTGGCGCACGAGATCATCGCCGATTACCTAGCGCAGTTCTGCCAGACACTTATCGCGCTCTATTCACCGCAGCGCATCATTCTGGGTGGGGGGGTCTTGCAGACAGCCGGGCTGCTCGACAAGGTAAGGGCACAGGCGGCCGCCTATGCGGTCAGCTATTTTGGTGTGCATGCGGATGCGATCATCGTAGCACCCGGGCTTGGCACCCGCTCTGGCATTGCCGGCGCATTCGAACTCGCGAAGAGGGCT
>CAWUXN010000234.1:0-5927 GCA_963926415.1 uncultured Loktanella sp. | reverse complement strand
TCGGCGGGGCAGAAAATCTGCGTTTTGACGCAGCGGTTGCGGGCATTGGCGGCGGCACAGGCGGGGTCGATTACAGCCTGTCCACCGCGCTGAAAATCCCCGCGATCTATGGCGCGGACACGGACCTGACCGCCACCGCGGAGATCAGCCGCGAGGACGAGCCTGATTATCTGATCGACAGCGCCAGCACCGAAGTTTTGGTCAGCCGTCTGGTCACCAACAATCTGGATATCGAAGGCGGCTTTGGCCTGCTGACCGCTAAGGAAGTCACAGCCCTAGGCACGCGCCAATATACCCTGCTGACCGCCCCGTTGTCCGCCACCTATGACAAGCGCGACAGCGAGATGAACGCCAAATCAGGCTATTACATCAAGGTAACCGGCACGCCATTCATCTCTGTCGCCGGGGGTGCCAGCGGCGCGCGCGGCTATCTGGATGGGCGCGGCTATTACAGCTTTGGCTCCAATGACCGCTTTACCATTGCCGCTCGCGGGCAGGTCGGCACCTTGGTCGGAGCGGACGAAACGGACGCCCCCGCTGATTACCTGTTCTATTCAGGCGGCAGCGGCACGGTGCGCGGCGAGGGGTATAAATCCCTTGGCGTCGATCAGGTCGTGGACGGCAAAACCATGACCACCGGCGGAACGTCCTTTGCCGGGGCCCAGTTAGAGGCCCGCGTCGGCATCACGAATGCGATCAGCATCGTCAGCTTTTATGATTACGGCTATGTCGGCAGCACCGCGACGCCGCTGATCGACGGTGCGGACCAGTCCGGCGTCGGGCTTGGCGTGCGTTACGACACCGGGATCGGCCCGATCCGTCTGGATGTGGGCACCCCTGCCAGCGGTGACGATCAGTTTAAGTCACTTGAAGTTTACATTGGTATCGGACAAGCGTTTTGAAATATCTTCTTATCCTGCTGACCCTGCTGATTTTACCCTTTGCCGCCGTGGCACAGGATGACGATGACGGCGAAGGTTACCTGACACGGCTGATCCAGGACAACCTGTCCGGCGACGATAGGATCGTGGACATTCAAGGCTTTCAGGGGGCGTTGTCGTCCCGTGCGACCGTCGATCGGATCACCGTGGCCGATACCGAAGGCGTCTGGCTGGAACTGGACAATGTCGTGCTGGACTGGAACCGCGTTGCCCTGCTAAGCGGCCGGATCGACGTGCAAGAATTGACCGCAGAGCTGGTCAAGGTAGAACGCGCACCTGTGTCGAACGCGGCGAACGTCCCCTCGCCCGAGGCGCAGCCATTTTCGCTGCCTGATCTGCCCGTGGGAATCTCGCTGGAAAAACTGGATATCGCCCGGATCGAGCTGGGAGAGAGTTTTCTCGGCGATGCGCTTGCGCTTTCACTGAAAGGGTCTGCCGCATTGGCGAGCGGTGAAGGGGCGGCTGACGTCACGGCCACGCGGCTGGACGGCAAGACCGGCGTCTTCGCTATCAATGGCAGCTATGACAACGAATCCAAGGTGCTTGGCCTGAGCCTGAACGTCGAAGAAGGCGCGGACGGCATCGTATCCAGGCTGATCGGCCTGCCGGACCGCCCGTCCCTGAAGCTAGCGATGCAAGGCGAAGCGCCCATCAGCGAATTCGCCGCCGATATGTCGCTGGCGACTGACGGTCAGGACCGGATCACCGGTGATTTCGCGTTGAATTCCACCGAAGGGCAGACTGGCTTTGCCCTGAACATCGGCGGCGACCTGACGCCTATGCTTGCAGCCGATTATCAAGGCTTTTTTGGCCCCGACGTGTCGCTGATCGCGGCGGGATCGCTCAGCGATGGGGGCATCTTTTCGCTGTCCAAGCTGGACCTAACCGCCCAAAGCCTAACCCTGACCGGGCAGGCGACCATCGGATCGTCCGGCTGGCCCAAAACCATCGCTCTGACCGGCAAAGTGGCGAACGCAGGTGGCGCGCCCGTGCTGCTGCCGATCAGCGGACCCAAAACTTACGTCGACAGCGTCGATCTGGCGCTGAACTATGACCAAAGCGTTAGCAACGACTGGACCGCACTCTTCGACATCGAAGGCTTTGAACGGCCCGGTCTGGGGATCGACGCGATCATCCTGAACGGCGGCGGCATCATCGTGAACGGCAATGGCGACGAAGAAGGACGCCTGACCGCCGATCTGACCTATGAGGCCAACGGCGTGCAACTGGACGATGCAGGCGCAGCGCAGGCCTTTGGCGACAGCCTGACCGGGCGCATCACGTTGGAACGGCTCGAGGACGAGCCGACCGACATCACCGCCCTGACGCTCAGCGGGCCAGGGATCGAAGTCAGCGCCGATGCAACCGTGCAGGGCGCGGCCGACGGGTTCAAGACCCGAACCAACATCGCGCTAAGCGCGCAGGCTCTTGGCCGCTTTTCCACCCTTGCGGGGCGCCACCTAGGCGGTGCGGCGCAAGCCGATATCGTGGCTGATGTGACGCCGCTGGACGGCATGTTCGATATCTTGCTGAACGCCACGACGCAGGATCTGGCCGTTGACGTGCCACAGTTGGACCCTGTGTTGGCAGGCACCGGCACCGTATCGGTGCAGGCCGTGCGCGACACGGAGGGCACCCGCATCAACGATCTGCTGATCCAGACGCCAGAGGCGACCGTCGCCGCCAATGCGAACATCACCAGCGGCATCAGCACTGGTGATTTCGACGTCACGGTCCAGAATGTCGGGCTGATTGCCGCGGGGCTAAGCGGCACCGCGCGCATCACCGGCACCGCGGACCGCACGGATGCGGGCAACGTGACCTTTGCCGTGAACGGCACCGGCCCGCAGACGACGTTCGACGCCACTGGCACCTTAAACCGGTCGGACGAAGGCCAGACCATAAACGCCGTGCTTAACGCGCAGGCGGGTGATCTGTCACAATTTGCACAAATCGCCAAACGTGATCTAGCAGGGGCCGTCGATCTGACCGTCTACGCCGTGATGCTGTCGGACATGACCCGTTATACCGCTGAAATCAGAGGCATGACGCAGGACCTGCAAACCGGCACCCCGCAGATCGACCCACTTCTGACCGGCGCAGGTACGATTGCGGGCGAGGTCGGATATATCGGCGAGGACCGCTATATCATTAAGGGGCTGGACGTGCAGACGCCGCAGCTGTCCCTGACCGCGGACGCTGATGGTGGCATGACCGGCACGCTTAGCGCGGATGCGAATGTGCGGATCGCGAACATGGGCCTTATCGCCCCCGGCCTGACCGGCCCGTTGACGGTTGCATTGAACGCCGACCGCGATGATGCGGGTGTGACTGATGCCAAACTGACAGCCAAGGGCCCCGCCACAACGATCGACGCCGACGTGCAGATCGCCGCACCGGCCGATGATTACCGCCTGACCGGCACGATCAAGGCGGCGGTGGCCGAACTGACCTCCTATGCGAACCTTGCTGGCCAGGACATTAGCGGCGGCGTCGATGTGACCGTGAATGGCACGCTGCTGCCGGACCTAAGCCTGTTTGACGTCACGCTGGACGGCACTACCCGCAGCCTGCAGGTCGGCATCGCACAGGCCGACGCTTTGCTGGCAGGTTCGGGAACAATCAGTGGCGGCGTGGCCCGCACTGGCCCCGATGCATTTGCCCTGAGAAACCTTGACGTGGCCACCCCGCAACTGACCGTGCAGGGCAGCGCGAATGGCGGGCTGACCGGCCCGCTGGCCGCCGATATCACCGCCCGTCTGAACGATGCAGGCGCGTTGTCCAGCGGGCTGAACGGGCCGCTGGCGATTGATCTGACCGCAGTCCGAAGTGCCGCTGGCACTGCGCAGCTGAGCCTGACGGCCAACGGCTCTGGCGCGGATGTGACACTGGATGCACAGGTCGCGCCGCAAGAGGATAACTATCGCATTACGGGCAACCTTGATGCCTCTGTCGCAAACCTTGCCAGCTTTGCTGCGCTGACCGGGCAACCAGTGTCGGGCAGCGTCAATCTGACGGCGCAAGGCACGTTGTTGCCGGACCTAAGCCAGCTTGATGCGCAACTGAACGCCACGACCAGCAACCTTGCCATCGGCAAGGCGGAGGTGGACCAAATGTTGCGTGGCCAAGGTCGGATCTTATTGAACGCGGCCAAGTCGGGCAGCTATATAACGCTGCGCAGCTTTGACGTGCAGTTCCCGCAGGTCACCGCCAGCGGCAACCTGACTGCTTCGGGCGGCGGCGCGGCCGATGGCACGATCGACGCAAGACTGGCGGATGTTGGTCTATTCACCGACGCCTTGTCCGGCCCAGTCACCGTACAGGGCCAGATAGGCCGCACGGCAGCGGGCGGCTATACCCTGAACATCGACACCACAGGACCAGGTGGCATCGCTGCAACCGCCAGCGGCCAAGTGGCGGGTAATGGCAACCTGGATATCAACGTGAACGGCAGCGCGCCGCTTGCGCTGGCCAACCCGTTCATCGCGCCGCGCAGCCTTGATGGGATCACCACCTTTGATCTATCGGCCAAAGGCCCACCTGCCCTGTCGTCTGTGACGGGCCAGATCAACACAAACGGTGCCCGCCTGTCCGCACCAACTTTGGGTCAGGCGCTAACCGACATCAACGCCACCATTGCTTTGAACGGGGCCAATGCGCAGGTCAACCTGACGGGCAACGTGCAAACCGGCGGCGGCATCGACATCAACGGCCCCGTTGCCCTGACGGCCCCCTATAACGCCGATCTGACGCTGAACGTGAACGCGGTCGAGCTGATTGACCCAGAGCTGTACGAGACGGTCGTGAATGGCCGCATCACGGTCAACGGTGCCCTGACCGGCGGCGCACGTATCGCGGGCTTACTGGAGCTGGGCGATACTAACATTCAAGTTCCCTCATCCGGCACCAGCGCGCTGGGAGAATTGCCCGACGTCACCCACCTGAACCCCAGTGCGGCTGTGCGCCTGACGTTGGACCGGGCCGGTGTGGCGGAAATTGCCTCGGACGCGGTGACGACCGAGGCGTCCAGCGGTGCGGCCTATCCGCTGGATGTGCGGGTCGATGCACCAAACCGGATCTTTATCCGGGGTCGCGGTCTGGACGCAGAGCTGGGCGGCAGCCTGACGCTGGGTGGCACCACAGCGAATATTGTACCCGTCGGCCAGTTTGACCTGCAGCGCGGCAGGATCAGCATCCTGCAGCAACGCTTTGATTTGTCAGAGGGATCGGCCAGCCTGCAGGGTGATTTCATCCCCTACATTCGCCTTGTCGCTACGACAGAGGCCGAGACTGGCACTACAATCAACATCATCGTCGAAGGCCCGGCAAACGATCCAAAGGTCACCTTTGAATCCACCCCCAGCCTGCCGCAAGACGAGGTACTGGCGCAGCTGATCTTTGGCCGCGACATCTCGGAAATCAGTCCGCTGCAGGCGGTGCAACTGGCCGCCGCTGTGGCAGAACTGGCAGGTCGCGGGGGCGGCGGGCTGATCGAAGGCTTCCGCTCTGGCATCGGTCTGGACGATTTCGATGTGACAACCGATGACCAAGGCAACGCTGCCGTGCGGGCCGGAAAGTACCTGTCGAATAACGTCTATACCGATGTCACCATCGGCAGCGATGGCACGACAGAGATCAACCTGAACCTTGATATCACCGACGAGATTACGGCCAAGGGCACCGCAGGTGCCGACGGCGAAACCAGCGTTGGTGTCTTTTTTGAGCGCGATTACTAGGCCGATTTGTGGCCCCGCCACAAGCGGCGGGGGCCAGCTGTTACGCACATCCCCTGTGCGCGCCGTGCGGTCCATCATCGTGGACACACGCCGCCGACCGGCCCATCTGTTGCATGACAATTGCCGGCGCAAAGGACTCTGCCCCGATGGAAGACCTGAAACTTGAACACCGAACCGGCCTGCCCGACGCGCTGTGCGTGTTGCTAGAGGCTTATCCTCGTCAAGGCTGGACGCAGGATCCCGGCTTTGA